>JAAXUL010001245.1 GCA_013336035.1 Chloroflexales bacterium | reverse complement strand
CGCGCACATTTGGGCCTGCCGCCGGCAGCACCGGGTTGCGAAAGGTCAGGCCACAGACGGTGACGGCGAGATTGGCCATCGAAGGTGCTTTCTAGAGGTCCCGCCCATCAGGGCGGAACGCTATCGCATCGTCAGGGCCATGACCGCCTTCTGCACGTGCAGGCGGTTCTCGGCCTCATCGTAGACCACCGAGCGGGGGCCGTCAATTACCCCGTCGGTCACCTCGATATTGCGGTCGGCGGGCAGGCAGTGCATATACATTGCGTCGGGCTTCGCCAGGGCCATGCGCCGCTCATCGGTGATCCAGCCGGTGTACTTGCTGCCGATCTTGGCGCTGGCGTCATTGTCCTCGGTGGTCATCCAGCAGCCCCAGCTCTTCGGGTAGACCACATCGGCGCCCTGGAAGCCGGCGTCCATATCGTCCATAATCTCGAAGCTGCCGCCGGACTGGCGCGCGTTGTCCTGGGCCTGCTGGACGATGTCGGGCATGAGCTTGTACTCGGGCGGGTGGACGAGGCGCACGTTCATGCCGTAGCGGCTCATCAGCAGGATGAGGTCCTGGGGCACGCTGAGCGGCTTCTGGTAGCTGCTGGCGTAGGCCCAGCTGACGGCGATCGTCTTGCCGCGCGGGTCGCCCTTCTTCTCGATGATCGTCAGCATGTCGGCGAGGATCTGGAAGGGGTGGTAGACGTCGCACTGCATATTCAGCACGGGGACGCGGCTGGCGGCGGCGACCTCGCGGATGTAGCTGTTGCCGACGCCCCAGTCGCACTGGCGGATGGCGATGCCGTCGAAGTAGCGGCCGTAGATCTCGCCGATCTCGCGCGCGGTGTCGCCGTGGCTGATCTGGGTGGTGACGCTGTCGATAAAGGCGCCGTGGCCGCCGAGCTGGGCGATGCCGGCCTCGAAGCTGGCGCGGGTGCGGGTGCTGCTGAAGAAGAAGAGCATGCCCAGCACCTTGTCGCGCAGGTAGGCGTGGTCGCGGCCCACGGCGCGGGCGCGCTTCAGGTCGAGCGCCAGATCGAGGATGGTGTCGACCTCGTCCTTGGTCCACTCCTGGGTGGTGATCAGATCACGGCCGCGCAGGTTGGTCTGCATAAAGAACACCTTCGGTGTAGAGCACGGGGGAGTGCGGGGGAACCCGGTTCCCCCGCGCCCCTTCCCACGGTGCGGGCTATCGGCGCAGCAGCGCCGGGAGGAGAGCGTAGAACTCGGTCGCGGCGACGACATCGTCGAGCGAGACGCTGTCCTCGGTGGTGTGGGCGGTGACCTCATCGCCGGGGCCGAAGCCGATCGAGGGGATGCCGGCCTTGCCCGCCCAGTAGATGCCGTTGGTGCTGAAGTTCCACTTGCCGGCGGGGGCGGCGGGCAGCCCGATCGCCTCGCGGGCCGCCTTGCCGGCGGCGACGAGCGGGTGCTCCTCCTCGATGGCCCAGGCCGGGAAGTACTTGTCGACCGGGAAGACGAAGCCGGTGTAGCTCGGCTCGTCGTAGAACAGCTCCTCGAGCACCACCGAGTCGCGCTGGTGGGGGGGGATCAGTATCTCGATCTGCGCCTTGACATGCTCCTTCGTCTCGCCGAAGGTCATGCGCCGGTCGATAAAGATCGTCGCCTCGTCGGGCACCGCGTTGATCGAGGGCGTCTTGACCTGCATATCGCTGACGGTGATCTTGCCGTGGCCGAGGAACTCGTGGTCGCCCAGCTGGGGCTCGAGCTTGCTGATCGCCTCGATCACGGGCAGCAGCTTGTAGATCGCGTTGTCGCCGAGGTGGTTCGAGGCGGCGTGGGCGCTCTTGCCCTTGGCGGTGATCTTCAGCTCGAGGCGGCCCTTGTGGCCGCGGTAGACGAGCATGCGCGTCGGCTCGCCGATGACCACGAAGTCGGGGCGCACCTTCGGGTCGACCTCGACGAAGCTGTTGGGCGCGATGCCGTCGCACCACTCCTCCATGTTGCCGAAGTAGTACATAGTGTACTCGTCGGGCGAGAAGAGGCTGAGGTCGCGGCCGAGGGCGATGCCGTAGATCATGCCGGGGGTCGAGCCCTTCTCGTCGCAGGCGCCGCGGGCGTAGAGCACGCCGTCCTCGACCTTGCCGACGAAGGGGTCCCAGCGCCAGGCCGTTGGGTCGCCGACGCCGACGGTGTCGATGTGGCTGTCGTAGACGATCACTTTCGGGCCGTGGCCGACGCGCCCGATGATGTTGCCCATCACGTCGAAGCGCACCTCGTCGAAGCCGAGGGCGCGCATCTCGGCGGCCACGCGCTCGCCGACGGGGCCGATCTGGCTGTCCATGCTCGGGATGGCGCAGATCTCGCGTAGGAAGCCGATGATCGTCTCGCGGCGCCGGGTCACTTCCTCGTGCAGGGTCTGGATAAGGGCTTGCATGCCTGGTTCCCTGGTTCTTTCTAGGGCATTCACCGCCTGGCCCTCACCCCCTGCCCCTCTAGGCGAGGGGGGATGGGGGGTGAGGGCCAGATGCTCCTCTGGAGCTTAACTCTAGCACACTCTTCACTCACTGCGCTACGGCCATCAGAAGGACGAGCTGCTCGGCTCTGGCCTGGGCCCGCGGCAGCACGGA
>JAAXUL010000429.1 GCA_013336035.1 Chloroflexales bacterium | reverse complement strand
TCTAGCCCGCCGCCGCTGGTAACGGGACGGCGCGGGGCCTTAAACCCCGCGCCGTATGTTATCTACGGGCCACCCATCAGGCTAGACGAAGACATCTGTCAGCTCAAGCGTCGCGGCCAGCTGATCGAGGGCGGTCTGCGTCTCTGCGCTGTGGGCCTGCGATGCGGGTTCAATGGGCACGGCCGCCACGATCTCGCAGATGGCCATGAGCCAGGCGCTGAAGGCGTCAGCCTCGGTATGCGGCACGCGCTGTGCCAGCAGGGCGGCAGCCTGGCGGCAGCCCCTGAGGGTGATCTGGCGCGCCTCGGCCAGATCCTCGGGAAAGGTGCTTGGGAAGTGCGGGCGCTGGCCGCCAATGAATGCCTCGCGCACCGCCCCGACCAGCGCGCTGCTCGTCTCGGGCCACGCGTTCTTCAGGATGGCGCTGATGCCGAGTAGCAGCCTCTGGTGCGCGACGGGCGGGCTGCAAAGCTCGGCCTGGATGATGAAGGTCACGGCGAATCCAGGCGCCTGTAGTATCGTGTTCCACTCCCACTCAGAGAAGTCTGCCTGCGAAGTCAAGGCGCTCTCCTAACAAGGCTAGCCGAAATAGCCGCCGACAATGAACGCCGAGATAAACTGAATCACGACCATAAAGGGGCTGCTCGCGACGATATAGCGGAAAAAATTCTTGTGCGTGGGCTCTCGGTACAGTCGCGTCTGGCTGACGAGCGGAACGAGCAGCGCCGCGGCCACAATCACGGTCGCCCAGAGATGCCCCGCAAGCAGTGTCGGAATGAGCAGCACCATCTCGCAGATGCCGATCACCAGGTACGATATGATTCAAGTATCGGACTAACTCTATCACCTTGTACATTTGGAGAAGATTAAGCGCAGGCCTCAACCTATGTGGTGTTTATTAGGGGGCTAGGCGGCAGGCAGGCTGAATCAGCCGGTGGCGGTATAATAGGACTATAGCCCTGCCTGTCTATGGTTCGCAACTATGATGGTTGCAAGCCGCTATCCTCTAGCAGCGCGAGCGTCGCGCCGCATACCAGCATCGTGGTGCGGGCGGCAGCCCTCCAGCGCGCCGGCAGAGGTTCTTGCATGAGTGCCCGGCTGCTCCTTGCCGACGATGAGCCGCAGATTGGCCGCATGTTGAAGAGCGTGCTTGGCACTGAGGGCTACGCTGTGCAGATTGCCACTGATGGGCAGATGGTGCTCGACCTTGTGGCCAGGTGGCGCCCTGATCTGGTGCTCCTCGAGCTGAAGTTGCCGGTGCTCGATGGGGGCGAGGTCTGCCGCCGTATCCGCGACTGGTCCCAGGTGCCAATCATTGTGCTGACCGAGCGCGATAGCGAGGATGACAAGGTGGCGCTGCTCGACCTTGGCGCCGATGACTACCTCACGAAGCCGTTCAGCGTCAGAGAGCTGCTGGCCCGGATCAGGGTCGGGCTCCGCCATGGGGCTCGCCTGCAGGGCGATAGCGGCGCCGTGGCGACCTTCGGCCGCCTGAAGATCGACCACCTGCAGCGCCTGGTGACCCACGATGGCCAGGAGGTGCGCCTGACGCCGACTGAGTACAATCTGCTGCTGCTGCTCAGCGGGCACGCCGGCAAGGTGCTGACCCACCGTATGATCCTGCGCACGGTCTGGGGACCCCACTCCGAGAATGACCTGAACACGCTGCGCGTCTTCATCACCCAGCTGCGGCGGAAGATCGAGGCTGACCCGGCCAACCCGACGCTGGTCCTGACGGAGCCGGGCATCGGCTACCGCTTTCGCCCGTCGGACGACTAGAGGTGACAATGTCTCAGGAGCCGACATTTAACGTTGATCTGACGAACTGTGATCGTGAGCCGATCCATATCCCCGGCTCGATCCAGCCCCACGGTATTCTCCTGGCTCTGGCCGAGACCGATCTGCGCATTGTCCAGGTCAGCGCCAACACCTTCCCTTCTCTGGGGCGCCACCCGCGCGACCTGCTCGGCCAGCCTCTGAGCGCCCTGCTTCAGCCCGACGAGCTCGCGTACCTGCGCGACTGTCTGGCCAACGAGCAGGTGGATGAGAATCCGCTCTACGTGCTGACGCTCACGATCGGCGGCGGGCAGCCCTTCGATCTGATCGTCCACCGTATGGGCGGCCTGCTCATCCTCGAGCTCGAGCCGTCGACGCAGAGCGACCAGGCGATTTCGCTGCGGGTTTACCGTATGGTGAAGAACGGGGTGACGGTCTGTCAGCGCACCACCACCGTGCACGAGTTTGCTCAGGCGCTGGTGGGTGTGGTTCGCAAGCTCACCGGGTTCGACCGGGTGATGGTCTACCAGTTCCAGCCCGACGAGAGCGGCCTGGTGATCGCCGAGGAGAAGCGGGACGGCCTGGACCCTTACCTCGATCTACGCTACCCGGCTTCGGATATTCCGCGGCAGGCGCGGGCGCTCTATCTGCGCAGCTGGCTGCGCCTGATCCCCGATGTCACCTACCAGCCTGTCCCTATGCAGGCGCTCGACCCGGGCCACCCAGGCATCCCGCTCGATATGAGCTACGCCGGGCTGCGCAGCGTCTCGCCTATCCACGTCGAGTATCTGAAGAATATGGGCGCGACCGCGTCGATGTCGATCTCGCTGATCAAGAATGGCCAGCTCTGGGGGCTGGTGGCCTGCCATCACCACAGCGGCCCACACTATCTGCCGTATGACATCCGGGCCGCCTGCGAGTTCCTCGGCCACGTCGTGTCGCTCCAGATTGGCGGCAAAGAGGCGAGCGAGGACGCGGCCTACACCATCGCGCTGCAGACAGCCCAGGCGCAGCTGGTGCAGCACATGAGCGTCGCCAATGATGTGGTGGCCGGCCTGACCCGCTTCGAGCCCAATCTGTTGCACTTCATCGATGCCGGCGGGGTCGCCATCTGCATCGAGGGGCAGTGCGTTCTGCTTGGCGTGACCCCGCCTGAGCCCGAGGTCTGGCAGCTGGTCGATTGGCTGGCGCAGCAGGTCGCGGACAACCTGTTCTGCACCGACGCGCTGCCCCGGCGGTACCCGGCCATTGCGCCGCTCAAGGCGACGGCGAGCGGGCTGCTGGCGGTGCGCCTGGCGCGCTCGCGGCCCAACTATATCCTCTGGTTCCGCCCCGAGGTGCTCCAGACTGTCAGCTGGGGCGGCAACCCCGAGAAGCCGGTCGAGGTTACGGCAGATGGGGCCGTGCTGAGCCCGCGGCGCTCGTTCGAGATCTGGAAGGAGATCGTGAGCGAGACCTCGCTCCCCTGGCGGCCCAGCGAGGTGGCGGCCGCGCGCGACCTGCGGCGCGCGATCATCGACCTGGTGCTCTACAAGGTCGACGAGCTGGCGCGGCTCAATGATGAGCTGACCCGCAGCAATGTCGAGCTCGACTCGTTCGCCTATGTCGCCTCGCACGATCTGAAGGAGCCGCTGCGCGGGCTGCACAACTACGCGCACTTTCTGATCGAGGACTATGGCGACAAGCTCGATGACGAGGGCATAGATAAGCTCGCGACCCTCATCCGCCTGACGCAGCGTATGGAGGCGCTGATCGATACACTGCTGCACTACTCGCGGGTTGGGCGCGCCGAGCTAGCCCAGGTCGAGGTCGATCTCAACGCCGAGCTGGCTGATGTGGTCAATATGCTCGAGCCGCGCCTGCGCGAGAGCGGCGTAGAGCTCCGCATCCCGCGCCCGCTGCCGCGCATCCGCGTGGACCAGGCGCGGGTCAAGGAGGTCTTCAGCAACCTGATCACGAATGCGATCAAGTATAACGATAAGGCCGAGAAGTGGGTTGAGATCGGCTACGCCCAGCTGCCGCCAGGCCCCGATGACGAGGGCGAGGCCTCGTACGTGTTCTATGTGCGCGACAATGGCATCGGGGTCCCCGAGGAGCACCAGGAGACGATCTTCCGCATCTTTAAGCGGCTGCATGGCCGCGAAGAGTACGGCGGCGGCGTGGGCGCGGGCCTCACTATCGTGAAGAAGATCGTCGAGCGCCACGGCGGTACGATCTGGCTCGTCTCGCGGCTCGGCGAGGGCGCGACCTTCTTCTTTACGCTCGCCAGGGCCGAGGTCGACCGGCAGACATTTGGCAGTTAGGCCTCAGGGATGGTCTGAATCAAATAAGGATGCGCGGGAAGCCCTATGAGCCAGTGGAATCTCTTGCTCATCGAAGACAGCGACGAGGATGTCGCCGCGACAGTCCGCGGTTTGCGCCGCGACGGACTCGACATTGTGATCCAGCGCTGCACCACCGGCGACCAGGCGCTGGACTATCTGTACTGGCGCGGGCGCTACGCCGAGCCAACCTCGGCGCCGCGCCCGGACCTGATCTTGCTTGATCTGAACCTTCCCGCCACCGATGGGCGGGCCTTGCTCGCGGTGATCAAGGATGACGACGATCTCAAGTCTATCCCGGTGATTGTCTTGACCACGTCGAACAACCCGAAGGATATCGAGGCCTGCTACCGGCGCGGCGCCAACAGCTACCAGATCAAGCCGGTCGACTACGCCCGCTTCAAGCAGGCGCTCCAGACAATGCTGGCCTATTGGTTCCAGACCGCGACTCTGCCTGACGCCCGCGGCTGAGCCGTCGCTTTCGCTGGGGCCATGGCGCTCCGCTGAGGGCGCCGCGGGCCTCTGGCTGCCTATGGGCGTACGGCCGCTGTGCCGCTCTCGAGCCGCACGGCGCGCACGGTGATGGCCCAGGGGCGCGGGCCGTGGGCCAGCCGGTGGGCCCAGGTGCTCGCAAGCGACCTGAGCTGTCGGGCGCCTAGCGGGGCCGGCGCGGCGCAGCGCCAGCCGGCGGTGGTGAGAACGGCGCTGACGCGCGCGGCGCCCTGCTCGGCGTCTAGCCCAAGCTCGGCGAAGGCGCCCCCGTTCAGGTGCACGTCTAGCAGCGCCTGGGGCCGGCTGACGCGGCCCAGACCATCGAGCAGACGCCCGTCGCCCTCGATCAGGCCCACGAGCAGGCTGCCCCAGGGAAAGTTGACGCTCACCCGGTGAGCCAGCCCGTCTAGCTCGGGCGGCAGGGCCAGGGCGTTGGCGATGGCGAAGATCGCGTTTGGCGGCCCCCGACGCGATCGCTCGCGCAGCGGCTCGCGGCAGGCGTCGACCCCTATCACAAGCCAGCGCGGCAGCGCGGCTGCGAGGTGCTGCACATAGCGCCCGTCGCCCGTGCCGAGGTCGATCCATCGATATGGGTGTGCCGCCATACATCGGTCGAGGGCGGCCCTGTCGATCTCCGTCCGCTGTTTCCCGTGGACGCACTCCATAGATCCACCTCCTTGTGCTTGTCGCGTCAGTTCGAGACGGGCGAGCACAGGGGCGGGCGGCGCGCGGGCACGGCGAGACGGCGACGGGGCTCAGCCGCCGTCGAGGTCGTCGGGGTTCGGTTTCAGCTGTACGGGTAGGTCAGTGGAACGCCATATGGGCCGTGCCCCGGGGGCGAGGCAGGCCGAGGGACGTATCGGGCGGACGTGGCGGACCTAGCAGGGCGGACGAGGCAGGAAGGCGCGAGACATAGCGGGCTCCTCTCTGGTAGGCACGCGGCGATTGTACCAGGGGCCGGGCTGCCGTGGCTCATTCGGAGGGCGGATTGCATAGAGCGTGGCCCGCCCTCTGCGCCATGGCCGACAAGGTTGTTGTAGCGCCCATTGACGGCGGCGCGACCTGTCGGTATGCTTGAGCCAAGCGTTGCGTGTCATCAGGAGTAGTACGTGCGAATAGAGCCGACACCCTTGACGCTCCCCCCTCAGCGGCCTGCGCACCGCAGGCCTCGCGGACCCCGCATCCCCTGGATGCCGCAAAGACCTCGCCACGACGATGGCGAGGCTGATGATACCGCCCGACCTTTTCAACGCGGGTGACCCTGCCGCCTGGCTTGCCCGTGGCTTTGCCCCGAGCGCCGCCGCCCAACGTTGTACCACAGAAGGGAAGCCGCTTATGGATGCTCGTAGGCGTATGGGACCGATGCTCCGTCTGGTAGTGCTGATCGGGATGCTCGCTGCGCTCACCGTTGCCACAGTCGCCCCGGCGGGGTTGCCGCTGCCGCTGGCGTACGCCGACAGCGGCCTCTGCGCGCTCGCGGGCGTGGATGGGCCGGCGCCCGCGCTCGGCGGCATCGTGAACACCTACTATCCAGGCGCCGTGAGCGTCGCCGCTGGCGCGACCCAGATCCAGCTTGGCGCCGCCGATCCGGCCGGCGCGGCCTCACCTATCGTCGTGGGCGACCTGCTGCTGATCATCCAGATGCAGGGCGCGACGGTATACGACGCGAGCGATGCCACCTACGGCGCCAATGATGGCAGCGGCAGTGGCGCCACGGCGATCACTGCCGGGGGCTACGAGTACGCCGTCGCCGGCGGCACCCTGACTACCGCCGGCGGCACCCTGACAATCCGAGGCATGAGCGGCGGCGGCCTCCAGCAGGCGTACACTATCGCCAACACAGTCTGGTCAGGCTCCCAGGGCCAGCAGCGCTTCCAGGTGATCCGCGTGCCCCAGTACTCGAGCGCCACCCTGGATGCGGCTACGCCGCTCACCGCGCCCCCCTGGAACGGCGCGACGGGCGGCGTTGTCGCCCTGGATGTGGCCGGGCGGCTGGCCATGAACGGCGGCACGATCGATGTGAGCGCGCGCGGCTTTCGTGGCGGCGGCGGGCGGCAGCTGCTGGGCGCTATCGCTGGCACTAATATCGATTACCGCACACCCGCCGCCAGGCCGAACAATGCCGCTAAAGGCGAGGGCATCGCCGGCACGCCCCGCTTTGTCTACGATCAGGCCGCTAGCGCTCTGATCGATACTGCCCCGCCAGGCGGCGAGGGCTACCCCCTGGGCAGCTCTGCCCGCGGCGCGCCCGGCAACGCCGGCGGCGGCGGCACCGACGGGCGCCCTAGCGCTAGCTCTCTGGTCG
>JAAXUL010000428.1 GCA_013336035.1 Chloroflexales bacterium | reverse complement strand
GGTCGAGATCTTTATTGATCTGATCCGTCGCGAGGGCGGGGCGCTGCAGATCCGTGGGCTCAAGCCTCAGCTGACGGTGCCGCTGATCCGGCCGCGCGAGCCGCTGGCGATACAGGTAGGGGACGGGCGGGATTAGCGCGAGGGCGCCCACGAGGGGCGCCCTTACGGATTACGGATTACGAGGGGGCGCCTACGCCCCGTTGGGGCTGATCAGCGTAGGCGGCGCGGCCTCCTGGTCCTCGATCTCTTCGACCGAGAGGGCGGCGAGGCGGTCACCGGGGCCAAGGTTGAGCACGATCACGCCCTGCGTGATCCGGCCGAGCTGCGCGACATCGTCGGCGGTGGTGCGCATCACGATGCCGCCGGCGGTGATAAAGGTGAGCAGCGAGCGCTCGGTGACGATCGTGGCGCCGGCGATCTCGTCGCCCTGGCGCAGCTTCATCGTGATCACGCCGCCGGTGGCGCGGCCCTTGGTGGGGTACTCCTCGAGGGCGGTGCGCTTGCCCATGCCGCGGGCGGTAACGACCAGCAGGTCGTGGCCGGCCTGGACGAGCTGCATGCTGATCACGCGGTCGTTCGCGTCGAGGTTGATCCCGTTGACGCCGGTGGCCGGGCGGCCCATGGGGCGCACCTCGCTCTGCTTGAAGCGGGCGGTCTGGCCGCGCGCGGTGGTCATGAGGATGTCCTCGTTGCCGTGGCTGACCTGGACCCAGCCGAGGACGTCGCCCTCCTCGAGGCCGATCGCGATCAGCCCGTTCGAGCGGACCTGGCTGTACTCGCGCAGCAGGGTGCGCTTGATCTTGCCGCGGTGGGTAGCCATAACCAGGTACTCGCCGTTGAAGTCGGGGACGGCCAGCATGCTGGTGACCTGCTCGCCGGGCTCGAGGCTGATCAGGTTGACCAGAGGGAGGCCCTTCGCGGTGCGCGAGCTATCGGGCACCTCGTGGGCCTTGAGCTGGTAGACCTTGCCGCGGTCGGTGAAGAAGAGCAGGTTGTCGAGCGAGCCGCAGGTGAGCAGGTGGCGGACGATATCCTGCTCGCGGGTGACCATGCCCTTGATGCCGCGCCCGCCGCGACGCTGGGTGCGGTAGGTGTCGGCGGCCTGGCGCTTGATGTAGCCGCGGTCGGTGAAGCTGATCAGGACGCGGATGTCGGGGATGAGATCCTCGTCGGAGACCTCGCCGGTGACGTCGGGGACGATGCGAGTGCGGCGCTCGTCGCCGTACTTCTCCTTGAGCGTGCGCAGGTCGGTCTGGATTATATGCAGGACCCGGCGCGGGTTAGCGAGGATATCCTCGAGCTCGGCGATGAGCTTGATCACCTCTTTGTACTCGTCCTCGATCTTCTTGCGCTCGAGGGCGGCGAGGCGGCGCAGCTGCAGCTCGAGGATGGCGTTGGCCTGGATCTCGCTGAGCGTAAAGTTCCGCATCAGGTTGTTGCGGGCGCTCTCGGTGGTGCGCGACTCGCGGATGATGCGGATGATCTCGTCGATGTTATCGAGGGCGATCTTGAGGCCCTCGAGGATGTGCGCGCGGGCGCTCGCCTTCGCCAGGTCGAACTCGGTGCGGCGGCGGATGACCTCCTGCCGGTGGGCGACATACTCCTGGAGCATGCGCTTGAGCGTCAGGACCTTCGGCTGGCGCCCGCCGTCGACCAGGGCGAGCATATTGATGCCGAAGGTGGTCTGCATCTGGGTATGCTTGTAGAGGGCGTTGAGCACCTTCCTGGGCTGGGCGTCCTGCTTGAGCAGGATGACCAGGCGCATACCCGCGCGGTCGGACTCGTCGCGGACATCGCGGATGCCCTCGATCTTGCGGTCCTTGACCAGCTCGGCGATGCGCTCCTGGAGGCGGGCCTTGTTGACCTGGTAGGGCAGCTCGGTGACGACGATATTGAAGGCGCCGCGGGCGGCCTCCTCGATGTGGGGCTTGGCGCGCAGGGTGATCTGGCCACGCCCGGTCGAGTAGGCGGCGAGGATGCCCTCGGTGCCGAGGATGCTGGCCGCGGTGGGGAAGTCGGGGCCAGGCACGATCTTGATCAGCTCCTCGACGGTGGCCTCGGGGTTGTCGATCAGGTAGATGATCGCGTCGCAGAGCTCGCCCAGGTTGTGGGGGGGGATGTTGGTGGCCATGCCCACGGCGATGCCGGCCGCGCCGTTGAGCAGCAGGTTGGGCAGCATAGCCGGGAGGACGGTAGGCTCTTTGTAAGAGGAGTCGAAGTTATCGCGGAAATCGACGGTATTTTTATCAATGTCAAATAGCAGCTCTTCGGCAATTGCCGAGAGGCGGGCCTCGGTGTAGCGCATGGCGGCGGGCGGGTCACCGTCAACGCTGCCGAAGTTGCCCTGGCCGTCGATCAGGGTGTAGCGCATGTTCCAGGGCTGCGCCAGGCGCGCGAGAGCGTCGTAGACCGACGAGTCGCCGTGGGGGTGCATCTTGCCGAGCACGTCGCCGACGATGCGCGCGCTCTTCTTGTACGGCTGGTTGCTCCGGAAGCCCATGTCCCACATCCCGTAGAGGATGCGCCGCTGGACCGGCTTGAGCCCGTCGCGCGCATCGGGGAGGGCGCGCGACACGATGACGCTCATGGCGTAGCTCAGGTAGGCCGAGCGCACCTCGGTGGTGATGTTGACGGGCCGGACAATCCCAATCTCCATGTCTTACTCCACCGCTTCGTAACGCGTTAAATGCCACCTTATAGTATACCAGACTCGAGGGGAGTTGTCCAGTATTATTGATCACTTGTTCTTTTTTTTGAGCCGTGGTGACAGGCGGGGGGCGCCTCTACAGGCCGCGCACACCCACGGGGCCGAAGCCTATGAAGTCGGCGGCGGTGAGCTGATAGCTGATGCCGTCGATGGTGCGGTTGACGGCGTTATCGTGGTCCTGCTTACGGTGGAGGTGCCCATAGATGCAGGCGCGGACGCCGGGGCAGGCGGCGATGCGGCGGGCGAACTCGGTGGGCTGCTGGTTGATGAAGGGCGGGTAGTGGATCATGACCACGATCGGCTTGGCGGCGCCGGCGAGATGGCGGGCGTGGGCCAGGGCCCGGTCGAGCATGCCCAACTCGCGCTGGTAGATCGGCTCGTCGCTGGTAGAGGTGTAGCCGGGGGTCTCGGGGGTGATCCAGCCGCGGGTGCCGCAGACGACGGCCGCACCGATGTCGCAGGCGTCGGCGCCGATCAGGGTGAGGCTAGGGGGGAGGTGCGGGCGCAGGGGGGTGACGCGCCGCGAGCACCAGTAGTCGTGGTTGCCGCGGATGAGCACCTTGCGGCCGGGCAGGGCGTCGAGCCAGCGCAGATCGACCAGGGCCTCGGGCAGCTTCATCGCCCACGAGATATCGCCGGCGATAAGGACCCAGTCTTCTGGGGCTACGCGGGCGCGCCATGCTGCGGCGATGCGTTCGGGATGATCCTTCCAGTGGGGGCCGAAGATGTCCATGGGTTTGGGCTGGGCGTGGGAGAGGTGAAGATCGGAGATAGTCCAAATCATGGCAAAACTCTGCAAGCAGGTAACCGCTGCATGATAACAGCCCGGGGGCACGGCGGCAAATGCCTGGACAGTGCTTTGTATGCCATGCTACCCCCCTGTCATCGTGCACTCATCCGGCCCCCAGGCAAGAGGCTGTATAATGGCGCGGTAGTGCGCCTGGTGTCCGGGCGCGTTGGATCGTGCTGTTATGGGCCTTGCCGATCTGCAACAGGATACGCTGCCCCGCCCCGGGGCGCGCCCGGCGCCCCTCGCCGAGGGCCGCGCCCGTGGTGCGCTGACCGCGCTGCTGCTCGCGCTGCTGCTCAGCCTGGCCGTGGGCTGGATGGCCTACCAAGCCCAGCCCGCTGGCGGCGTGCGTGTCGGCTGGCTCGGTGACCGCCTGTTCCTCGGCGCCACCGACGGCCTCGGCGCCGACGCGGTGGCTCGCGGCGACCTCTTCGCCGACGACCTGACCCCCGACTCGCCCACGGGACGCAGCCGCTGGACGCGCCAGCAGGCCCGCATCACCCTGCCGAATATCGGCCCCGGCGCCGACCTTGAGCTGCGTATTGTCGCTCAGGGCTGGCCCGCCGATGTGGTGGGCGCCCCTGTGCCGGAGCCCATCGTCGCGGTCAGCGCCAATGGCGTGCCGCTCGGCACCTTCGTTGGCCAGCGCTCGTGGACTACCTACACCTTCCGGGTGCCTGCCGCCGCCCGCACCGGCGCAGACCTGGACATCGACCTCGTCAGCTCGCACACCTTTACCGACACGCTCACCTTTGGGGCCGACCCGCGCGAGAAGGGCCTGCGCCTGGCTGAGCTGCGAGTGCGGGCCGCCGCCGAGGACCCGATGGCGCTGTACCCGCCCGCGTGGCGCGCTGTGGGCCTGATGGGCGCCTGTACGCTGCTGCTCTACCTGCTGCTAGCGCGGCTGTTGCGCTCGACGCCCGTCGTCTTCGTCGTGACCAGCGTGGGTGTGGGCCTGGCGGGCCTGGGCCTGGCGACTGCACGGATCTGGATGGGCGCAGCCCTGAGCGTGGCCCTCGTGGCCCTGGTCGCTCTTCTGGCCATCGCCTGGCAGGGCGCGATCCTTGGCCTGGCCCGCGGGCTAGTGCGGCGCTATGCCTATGGGCGCGCCCTCGGCTATGGGCTGACGGCGGCGGCGCTGGTGCTGCTCGGCTACGCCCTATCCGGACTGTTCGCCTGGATGGGCTCCTTCGGCAGACCGCTCTTCTGGCAGATCTTCCCCGACTCGCTGCTCTACGGGCTGCTCGGGGCCGGGCTGCTGGCTCTGGTCTTTGTGCTCGGCCACGATGGGCTGCCGCGCCTCGCCGATGGCATCGTGGGGCTGATCGGCTCGCGCCGGGGCGCCCTGACGCTGCTGATCGGCTTTGGCCTGGTCTGGATCGGCTATGAGGCCTGGGTGATCGCCGGGCTGCCCTATGTCGGCCACGCCGACTACGCGGATAACGCCGTGGTCGCCCGTAACCTCGCCGCCGGGCGCGGCTGGGTGGTCGACTATGTCTCCCAATTCTATGTGCTGATCGACGGCGTGACCCGCCCCCAGGAGACGTGGCCTCTGCTCCAGCCGGTCTGGGTCGCGCCCTTCTTCCTGGCGTTTGGGCCGAGCGCCTGGGCGGCCAAGATCCCGAACCTGATCTTCAACCTGATCCTGCTGTCCCTGGTCTACCACGTCGGGGCCCGGCTCTGGGACCGGCGGGTCGGGCTGACGGCGGCGGTCTTTACCCTCACCAGCTATCTCTTCTTCCGCCTGACGATCTATGTGACCAGCGACCTGGCGTTTGTGGTCTTCAGCTTCGGCGCGCTGTACTGCCTCTACTGCTTCGCCAGTGACCGCCGGCCGCCGGCCGCCAACCGCCCGCACGAGGACGGCTGGAGGGCCTGGCTGTCGGCTGAGCGCTACCTCTTGCTCTCGGGCGCGCTGACGGGCCTGATGCTGCTGCAGAAGCCATCGGGGGCGATGATCGCCCTGGGGATGGGGCTGTGGCTGCTGGGGCAGCGCTGGGGCGCCGCTGGGCGCGCCCGCGAGCTGTCGCCACGGAACCTGTGGGCGCTGGTGTCGCCTGTGATCGTGTGGGCGGCCCTGGCCCTGCTGCTCGTCTCGCCCTACCTTGCGCGCAATATGGTGCTCTTCGGGAAGCCGGTCTACTCGACCGAGAGCCACGACGCGTGGGTCCTGGGCTATCTGGGGAACAGCGGCAATGCCTGGGAGGAGATCTACCGGGTCTTTACGCCCGATCTGGGCGGCCCGGGCACGCCTGACCGCAGCTGGATCCTGCGCTGGGGCTTCGACAAGACCCTGGCGAAGCTCCAGACCCAGGCCGAGGAGCTGCGCGACTATCTGATGCCGGTGTGGCGCGGGCTGCCCGCGAGCGTGGCCTGGCTGTTTAGCGATAACGAGCGCAAGAACCTGATCTCGGATATCGGGGCCTGGCTGGCGCTGATCGGGCTGATCGGGGCCCTGCGCTTCCGGCGGCGGCTGCTGAGCCTGCTGGCGATGGCCTATGCGCCGTACATGGCCTTTATGCTCACCTACTGGCGCGCCGACGAACACCGCTACTGGGTGATGCTGGTCCCCTGGCTGGCCCTGCTCGCCGCATGGACGATCTGGTCCGGCTACGACAAGCTGGCCTCGATCGGCGACCGGCGCTGGGCCCCGCTGGGCCTGATCCTGGCCGTGATGGCGGTCGCCGGGGTGATCGGCTTCTCGCGCCCTGATATCGCCAATAAGGTGCGCAACGAGCCGGGCATCTGGGCGCCCGACCTGGCGGCCTACAGCTGGCTCGACGCTAGCCTGCCCCCCGACGCGGTGGTGATGACGCGCATACCCTGGCAGCTCAACTGGCACACCAGGCGCCCCGCGGTGATGATCCCGAACACCGGCGACCGGGCGCTGCTGCTGACGATCGCGCGCCACTATGGAGCCAAGTACCTTGTGCTGGAGAACCAGCAGCGGGTCAAGGGCGACGCCGGCCGGCTGCTGGCCCCGCTGCTGGACCATGACAACCAGGTGGGCCAGGTGATCGACGGGTTCGAGCTGGTCTACGCCAGCCCGAGCGAGGACTTTCGCGCCTTTGTCTATCGTATCCCCGAGGAATAAGCGGGTCTAAGGGCGGGCCCCCTGCCCTTGCACTCCTAATGTGAGCGAAAGCGCGTATGCGCATTCTGATGCTGGCCTCGTCGTTCCCCAAGTGGCCCGGCGAGACGACGGCGCCGTTTATCGAGGAGATCGCGGCGGGGGTGGCGGCTCGCGGGCACACGGTGACCCTGCTGCTGCCATACCACCCCGAGCTGCGCCGCGCCTCCGAGGAGCGGGGCGTGCGCCTGCGCGCCTTCCGCTACGCGCCCCACCCCGCCCTGAACATCTGGGGCTACGCCCAGTCGCTGCTGAGCGACACGCAGAT
>JAAXUL010001244.1 GCA_013336035.1 Chloroflexales bacterium | reverse complement strand
CCGGCCTCGGCCCGTGGCTCGGCGCCGCCGCGATGGCGCTGCTGCTGGCGCGCACGCTCGTCGGGCTGCGGCCGGGGGCCCGGGCCACGCGGGCGCTCGCCGTCGGGATGCAAGAGGCCGCCCTGGGGCTCCTCACCGCCCTGATGATCGGGCTCGGCATGTCCTGAGATCTCAATCCTAGCGTTACTAGATCTCCACATTCAGCCATCGCTTCCCAACAGCGCCCGTGGTATTCTCGTGCCTATCGACACTTGGAAATCATGATCACGGGCAATGATGCTCCGACCACTGCGACAATCGCTCCTTGCGCAGCTCCTGGGCGGCTACCTGCTGTTCGTAGCGGTGGTCTTCGGGGGCGGCCTGGCCCTGAGCGTCGTCGTGCAGGGGCAGCTGATGGATGGGTCGCGGGCCGCCGACCTGGCCCTGGCGGCCACGGTGGCCCTCGAGACCGCGGGGCGCCTCGACCACGCCCGGGTCGCCGTGGCGGCCCTGTCACAGCTCGACGGCGTGCGCCGGGCCGACCCCGCCGCGATGAGCGACGCCTTCGCCGCCTTCCTTGCGGCGCGCCCCGACGTTGACCGGGTCTACTGGCTCGACGCGCGCGGCGTGATGGCCGTCTCGCTGCCGACCGACCCCCGCACTATCGGCACCGACTACTCCGACCAGCGCATGTTCCTGCGGGCCCAGCGCTCGCTCGGGCCCTTCGTCGAGTCGGGCGTGGTCGACCTGACGACCTTTAACGGGGTCGTGGTGGTGGCCCACCCGGTGCGCGACGTGTCGGGCCGCATGACGGGCGTCGTGGCCACGAACCTGCTCCTCGACGACCTATCGGCGCCGCTGCGCACGGTGGCGGCCGACCAGGCTGGCCAGGGCCAGCCGGTGCTGATCAGCCTGGTGGACGACCGGGGCCAGCTGATCGCCTCGCCCGAGCGCGAGCGCCTGCTCCAGCCGGTGCTCGACGAGCTGCCGGGGGCGCGCGAGGCCCTGGCGGGCGCCCCATCGACGCAGATCGGGCGGGGGCCGCGGGGCGAATCCTGGCTTTTCAGCGCCACGCCTGTGCCCGGGGCCGGGTGGGCGGTGGTTGTGCAGCGCCCCACGGCGACGGCCCTGGCCGCCATCACCTCGGTGCGGATCTGGCTCGCGGCGGCCCTGGTGCTCTGCGCCCTGGGCGGGGCCGCCTTCTGGCTGGTGCTGCACCGCCGCGTGATCCGCCCCGTCCGCGAGCTGGCGGCCCGCTACGCCGCCCTGAGCGCCACCACCCCGGCGCCCGCCATGCCGCCCTGGCCCGCCCAGCGCCCCGACGAGCTCGGCGCTCTGGCCCGCACCCTGCACCGCCTCGAGGGCGACGTCGCCACGCGCCTGGCCGAGCTGCACACCCTGCTCGAGACCTCGAGCGCTGTGGTCAGCTCGCTCGACCCGGCCCTGGTGGCCGAGACGGTGATCAGCCAGGTGCGGCGCCTGGTCGACGTGCAGGCCGCCGCGGTGCTCGTCTCGGACGAGGCGGGGGCGCTGCTCGTGCTGGCGAGCGAGGGCCGCAGCGCCGACTACGACCACGCGGTGCGCATCGCGCCCGACGACCCGGTCTCGCCCTCGGCGGTGGCCCTGCGCGAGGGCCGGCCGGCCCAGCTGATCGCGGGCCGCGACGAGCCCTTCCCCGCCGAGGCCCTGGCCCACGGCTTCCAGGCCCTGCTCGCCATCCCGATTACCAGCCGCCACGCCGGCGGCGTGGTGCTGCTCGTCTCGCGGGCCGACCCCCAGCCCTTTACGCCCGGCGAGCTCGAGCTGCTGCTGACCTTCGCCAACCACGCGGCCCTGGCCTGGGAGCACGCGGTGCTCTACGAGCGCTCGGACGAGCGCCTGCGCGCTGTGGCGAAGGAGAACGAGCGGCTCTACCACCAGGCGATGCAGGCCAACCAGTTCAAGAGCACCCTGCTGGCCGCCGTGGGCCACGAGCTGCGCACGCCCCTGGCGGGCATCAAAGGCCACGCCTCGACCCTGCTCCAGGACGACGTGGACTGGTCGCCGGCCGACCAGCGCCACTTCCTCACGACGATCTCGTCCGAGGCCGACCGGCTGGCCGGGCTGGTGAGCAATCTGCTCGACCTCTCGCGGCTCGAGGCCGGGCTGCTGCTGCTCCACCCGTCGTCCTGGGCGGTGGACGACCTGATCGACATGGCCCTGGCCCGCCTGGGCCAGCCGGCGCCGGGGCTGCGGCGCTGCGTGCCGCCCGATGTGCCGCCCGTCGCCGTCGACCGGCCGCGCATCGAGGTGGCGCTGCGCAACCTGATCGCCAACGCCCTGGCCTACGGCGAGGGCAGCGTGTGGGTGAGCGCCGAGGCCGCTGGCGAGGTGGTGACCGTGCGCGTGCGCGACGATGGCCCGGGCATCGCGCCCGAGGATCTGCCCAATATCTTCGAGCGCTTCTACCGGGCCCGCCACGGCGTGAGCCGGCGCGCCGGCGGCAGCGGCCTCGGGCTCGCTATCTGCAAGGCCTTCGTCGAGGCCCACGGCGGGCGCATCTGGGCCGAGAGCGACGGCCACGGGACGACCTTCTGCTTCACGCTGCCGGCGGCGGACGC
>JAAXUL010001243.1 GCA_013336035.1 Chloroflexales bacterium | reverse complement strand
GGGGTGGGCAGGTCGATCAGGGCGAGGACGGCCCGGTTGAGCAGCCCGACGATGCGGTCGGCGTAGGCGGCCCGCTCGGCACTGCCGTAGAAGGCCGCCACGTCGCCGCCGGTCGAGAACGAGCGCCCGTTGGCCTGAAGCACGAGCGCCCGCGGCTCGGGGCGGGCCCGCAGCTGCTCCAGGGCGGCCAGCAGCTCCTCGAGCAGCTCGGGGATCAGGCTGTTGTGGCGCTCGGGCCGGTTGAGGGTCAGCGTCGCCACAGCGCCGTCCACCGCCAGCCGCACAAGGTCAGCCATCACGCCTCCCAGCACAAGCTCGTCGTGCCCCGGCAGACCGTCTCGCCGTCAGGGCGGGTGATCGTCGTCTCTACCACGGCCCGGCGGGCCGCCGCGTCCGCCTCGACCGTCCGCAGAGCGATCCGCAGGGGCTCGTCGGTGTAGGTTGGCGCGGGGAAGATCAGCTCCTGGGCCAGGTGGGCCGCGCCGGGCGCCGCCTGCCCCAGGGCGGCGCAGACCAGCCCGTAGAGCAGCATCCCGTGGCTCACCGTGCGCCCGAAGCGCGTGCGCGCCGCGAAGGCCGGGTCCACGTGGATCGGGTTGTCGTCGCCGCTCAGGGCGGCGAAGGCGTCGAAGTCGCCCTGTGTCAGCGTGCGCTCAGCGGTGAAGGTGTCGCCCTCGGCGAGCATACCGGCTCCTCTACGCGCCATAGGCGCTCTTCAGCTCGCCGCGGTTGACCTTGCCGAGCGAGTTGCGGGGCAGGGCCTCGACGAAGACGGCCGAGCGCGGGGTCTTGTAGCGCGCGAGGCGACCCTCGCACCAGGCGATCAGCCCGGCCTCGCTCAGCTCGGCGCCCGGCCGGGTGGCCACAATCGCCCGCCCAACCTCGCCCCACTGGGCGTCGGGCACGCCGATCACGCAGACCTCATGCACCGCGGGGTGCTGGGCCAGGGTTGTCTCGACCTCGGCGGGGTAGACATTGAGGCCGCCGCTCTTGTACATCTCTTTGCTGCGGCCGACGACGAAGGTCAGGCCGGCCTCGTCGCGCACGGCCAGATCGCCGGTGCGGAACCAGCCGTCGCTGAAGGCCTCGGCCGTGGCCTCGGGGCGGCCCCAGTAGCTGGTGAAGACGTTGGGGCCGCGCAGCCAGATCTCGCCGGCCTCGCCGGGGGCCGCGTCGGCGCCGGCGGGCGCGACGAAGCGCGCCTCGGTGAAGAAGGCCGGCCGCCCGATAAAGCCCGCCTGGGCCGTCCCGGCCTCGAACTCATCGGGCTCGAGCATAAAGGCCGTGGGCGAGGTCTCGGTCAGGCCGTAGCCGCCGCCGAAGGGCAGGCCGCGCTCGCGGAAGGCCGCCACCACCTCGAGCGGGCAGCGGTCGCCGCCGTTGTAGAACACGCGCACCGCGCTGAAGTCGCCCGTGGCAAAGCGCGGCGCGGCGAGCATAGCCTGGAAGACGGCGGGGACGCCCATCACCACGCTCACCCGCTCGTGCTCGATCAGGCGCAGGGCCTCGTCGGGCTCGAAGCGGCGCGGCAGCACGACCCGGGCGCCCAGCAGCAGCGCCGGCAGCGTGAACAGCCCAAGCCCGCCCACGTGCACCATCGGCAGCAGCGTGATCACCGTGTCGTCGGCGGTGAGGCGCAGCGGGAGGATGTCGTTCATCGCGTTCCAGAACTGGTTCGCGTGGGTCAGCAGCGCGCCCTTGGGCTTGCCCGTGGTGCCCGAGGTGTAGACCATGAGCAGGGGCGTCTCCCAGGGCACGTGGGGGCCAGGCTCGCCCTCGGGCTGCCCAGCGAGCAGCGCGGCGAAGGGCTGGGCCCCGGCGGGCGGCTCGCCGTCGAGGGCCACCAGCCCCAGCCCGGCCTCGGCGGCCAGGGCGGTGGCCTGGGCCGCCTGCTCGGGCGTGAAGAGCAGCAGGCGGGCGCCGCTGTCGGCCACCTGGTAGGCCAGCTCGGGCACGGTCAGGCGGGGGTTGAGCATCACCGCCGTGGCGCCCAGCTTGCCCAGGCCGACGAAGGCCGCCAGGAACTCGGGCGGGGTGAGAGCCAGCAGGCCCACCCGGTCGCCGGGGCCGACGCCGAGGCCGCGCAGCCCGTGGGCGGCCCGGTTGGCCAGGGCGTTCAGCTCGCCGTAGCTGTAGCTCCGCGCAGGCGCCGTCAGGGCCACCCGCGCCGGGTGCAGGTCAGCGTGCCGCTTGAGCCAGAAGCCGATACCATACATTGCTTCGCCCCCTATACCCGCCCCAGATGCGCGACGAGCAGCTCCATAAACAGGTCGGGGTTCTCGATGTTCACCGAGTGCCCGACACCCTCCAGGATGACCGGGGTGACGCCGAGGGCCTCGACCTGGTCGTGCACGAAGCGCAGCGGGTGCGCGCTGACGTTGAGGCCGAGGACCTCGAGCTCGGCGCGCACGCGCTGCTCGAGCGTCCACGAGGGCAGGAAGTCGAGGGCGCCTTTTCGCCCCAGGTCCACACGATAGTGCTTGAAGGCTTCTCCCTCCAGGTCGCCCGCATCCACGGCCACCGGCCGGGTGCCCAACTCCAGCAGCATTCGGCAGAACCACGGTTCGAAGAGCGCGGTG
>JAAXUL010001242.1 GCA_013336035.1 Chloroflexales bacterium | reverse complement strand
CCGCGCCTGAGCTGGATCATGGAGTGCGACCGCCGCGGCGCCCGACAGGCCGCGTGGCAGGTGCGGGTGGCGAGCTCGCGCGAGCGGCTGGAGCGAGGGCCTGCCGACCTCTGGGACTCCGGACGCGTCGAGGGCGATCGCTGCACCCACGTCGTCTACGCGGGCGACCGGGTCGGCGAGTTCGAGCTGCGCATCAGCGGGGCGAGCTACCAGGAGATCATGGCCGCGGGCGGCGGCATCGCCAGCACTGCCCGCGCCACCAGGGCCGCCTCGGTCGCGCGGCTCGCCGCCGAGTCGCGCCGGCGCCTCGACCAGATGCTGCGCCTCGGCACGACCACCGCGGAGGCCAAGAGCGGCTACGGCCTGGAGCTGGCCGCCGAGCTGCGGCAGCTCGAGGCGGTGGCGACCCTCGACGCCAGCCACCCGATCGACCTGGTGCCGACCTTCCTCGGCGCCCACGCCGTGCCCGCCGAGTACGGCCGCCGCGCCCACGCCTATGTGGACGTCGTGATCGCCGAGATGCTGCCCGCCGCGCTCCGCTGGCACGCCGCCTCGCACTTCGCCCCGGCCGGCGTCCCGCTCTTCGCCGATGTCTTCTGCGAGCGGGGCGCCTTCGATATCGCCCAGTCGCGGCGCGTGCTCGAGGCCGCTCGCGCCCTCGGCATGCCGCTCAAGGCCCACGTGGACGAGTTCAGCGAGCTGGGCGGCCTGGCCGTGGCCCTCGAGCTGGGCGCTGTGTCGGTGGACCACCTGGACGTGACGGGCCCCGAGGGCATCGCCCTCCTGGCGGCCTCGTCGGCCGTGGGCGTGGTCATCCCTACGGTGCAGTTCAACCTGGGCGGCTCGCGCTACGCCGAGGCGCGGGCTATGATCGACGCGGGGGCGGCCATCGCCCTGACCACCGATATCAACCCGGGCTCGGCCCCGTGCCCGTCAATGCCCCTGGCCATGGCCATCGCCTGCCGCTACCAGCGCCTGCTGCCCGCCGAGGCCCTCACGGCGGCGACCATCAACGCGGCCTACGCCATCGGCCTGGGCGATCGGGTGGGCTCGCTCGAGCCCGGCAAGCTGGCCGACATCCTGATCCTCGACGCGCCCGACTACCGCTACCTGGCCTACGAGTTCGGCGGCAACCTCGTGAAGACGGTGATCAAGCGGGGGCGGGCGATCACCTGGAGCTAGACTATGAGCGACGATGACGTCGTGACCCTCGATGGCGAGCAGCTGAGCTTCGAGCAGGTGCTCGCTGTGGCCTACGGGGCCCCCGGCGCGCCGCGGGTGACCCTGGCGCCACGGGCGCGGGGGGCGGTGGCGCGGGCCGCGATGGCCGTGGCGCGGCTGCTCGAGCGCGGCGAGGTGGCCTACGGCATCACCACCGGCTTCGGGGCCTTCAAAGACCGGCTGATCCCGCCCGAGCAGGTCGAGCAGCTCCAGCACAACATCCTGGCGAGCCACGCCGTGGGCGTCGGCGAGCCCTTCGATACGCCCACGACGCGGGCGATCATGCTGATCCGGGCCAACACTCTGGCCCGCGGCCACTCGGGCGTGCGCCCCGAGACCCTCGACCTGCTGCTGGCCATGCTCAACGGTGGGGTGCACCCGCTTATCCCGCGCAAGGGCTCGCTGGGCGCCAGCGGCGACCTGGCGCCCCTGGCGCATATGGCGCTGCCGCTGATCGGCCTGGGCGAGGCCGAGCTAGGGGGCGAGCTGCTGCCCGGCGCCGCCGCCATAGCGCGGGCCGGCCTGCGGCCGCTGCGCCTGGCCGCCAAAGAGGGCCTGGCCCTCACCAATGGCACCGCCGTGATGTGCGCCCTCGGCGTGCTCGAGACGGCCCGCGCCGAGGCCCTGGGCGATGTGGCCGACATCGCCGGCTGCCTGAGCCTCGAGGCCCTCCACGGCACGGCCATGGCCTTCGATGAGCGCATCCACGCCCTGCGGCCATTCCCGCGCCAGCAGCAGTGCGCGGCCAACCTGCGGGCCCTGCTCGCGGGCAGCGAGCTGACGCGCGGCCGCGACCCGGCGCACGTGCAGGACGCCTACACCCTGCGCTGCATCCCGCAGGTGCACGGCGCCGCCCGCGACGCTATCACCTACGCCCGCTGGGTCTTCACGATCGAGCTGAACGCGGTGACCGATAACCCGCTGATCTTCTTTGGCGAGGGCGACGACGATATCAGCGTGCTCTCGGGCGGGAACTTCCACGGCGAGCCCCTGGCCGTGGCGATGGACTACCTGGGGCTCGCGGCGTCCGAGCTGGGCAGCATCGCCGAGCGGCGCTTGATGCGCCTGACCGACGAGGCCTCGAACACGGGCACGCTGCCGCCCTTCCTCACGGCCCAGGGCGGGCTCAACTCGGGCTTCATGATCGCCCAGTACACGGCGGCGGCCCTGGTGGCCGAGAACAAAGTCCTGGCCCACCCGGCCAGCGTCGATAGCATCCCCACCTCGGCCAATGTCGAGGACCACGTGAGCATGGGGGTGACGGCGGGCCTGAAGCTGCGCGCCATCCTCGACAACGTCGAGCGCCTCCTGGCGATCGAGCTGATGGCGGCGGCCCAGGGCGTCGACTTCCGCCGGCA
>JAAXUL010001241.1 GCA_013336035.1 Chloroflexales bacterium | reverse complement strand
GCTCAAGCATATGGTAGTGGGGCTGGATGCTGACGAAGGGCGACCAGCCGCGCAGCTCGGCCAGAAGGTTGGCGCGCGCCAGCTGCCAGGCCGCGAAGTTTGAGGCGCCGACGTAGCGCAGCTTGCCTGCGCGCACCAGATCGTCGAGGGCGCGCAGGGTCTCCTCAATCGGCGTGGCCGGGTCCCAGTTGTGGATCTGGTAGAGGTCGATATGGTCGCTCTGCAGGCGGCGCAGGCTGGCCTCGAGCCCGTTGATGATATGGTAGCGCGAGGCGCCGCGGTCATTCGGGCCGTCGCCCGTCTTGTTGTGCACCTTGGTCGCCAGCACGACCTGGTCCCAGCGCCCCTTCAGCGCGACGCCCAGGGTCTCCTCTGAGCGGCCCTGGGTGTAGGTGTCGGCGGTGTCGATGAAGTTGACCCCCAGGTCGAGGGCCGCGGCGATGATCGTGTTCACCCCGTCCTGGCCAACCTTACCGCCAAACTGATTGGTGCCAAGCCCGATCGCCGAGACGCGCACCCCGGCGCTCCCGAGCTGTCGATACTCCATGCCTCTGCTCCTGATGACTCCGGCACGGCACATGCGCGCCGTGGCTCGCGCTGGCGAAAGTATACCCCACCGGTGGCCAGTCGCGTCACAAAAGGCCACGACCTGTCGTATCATGGGCGTATCGCGCACACCTCAGCAAGAGGAGCCCGCCTGTGAAACACGAATCGTTTGCCCGGACGGACGGGGCCCACCCGCGACTGCTGGCGCGGCTGCTCGCCGTAGTCGGCGCCATCACGCTGCTCGGCGGCTGCGGCGGCCTCTCGCTGGGCCAGCAGCCGACCGCCCCGCCGGTGGTCATCATCGTCACCGCCACCCCGGCCCCCGGGGCGCCCACAAGCGCGGCCCTGAACGCCTCGCCCACCGCGGTCTCGGACCTCGCGACGCCGAACCCCACGGACGTGTCCGCGCAGGCCACGGCCGCCCCGCCCTCGGCCGGGCCCGGGCTGCTCCAGCGGGTGCGCGAGCGCGGCCGGCTTGTCTGCGGCACGAACGCCGACCTGCCCGGCTTCGGCTTCTACGACAAGGTGCGCGACTCGTGGAGCGGCTTCGACGTGGACTTCTGCCGCGCGGTGGCCGCGGCGATCTTCGGCGACGCCGGCGCCGTCGAGTTCATCGCCCTGAACACCTCGGGCCGCAACGAGCGCTTCGATGCCGTGCGCAGCGGGGCGGTCGATGTGCTGTTCCGCAATACGACCTGGACCCTGGGGCGCGACATCGCCCAGCTCGCCTTTGGGCCGACCACCTTCCACGACGGTCAGACCTTTATGGTCCGCGCCGACTCTGGGATCAGCAAGTCGGCCGACCTGGCGGGCAAGCGCATCTGTGTGGCTCGCGGCACGACCAGCGAGCAGAACCTCAACGACGACTTTACCGCGCAGGGGATCGCCTTCGAGGGGGTGCTCTACGACGACGAGAACCAGCTCTACCCGGCCTACGACCGCGGCGAGTGCGACGCGGTCACCAGCGACAGCTCGCAGCTCGCCTCGAAGCGGCAGACGCTCAGCGAGCCGGAAAAGCATAGCATCCTCGGCGAGCGCATCTCGCGCGAGCCGCTCGGGCCGGTGTTCATCGAGAGCGACGAGCAGTGGCGCGATGTCGTGAGCTGGGTTGTCTTCGCCACGATCTACGCCGAGGAGCTGCGGGTCGATCAGGAGAACGTCGCCGGCGAGCTCAAGAGCAGCGACGACCCGCGGGTCCGGCGCCTGCTTGGCGCCGAGGGCGAGTTTGGTAAGGGCCTTGGCCTAAGCAGTGACTTCGCCTACCAGATCGTCAGCCAGGTGGGCAGCTACGGCGACATCTACGACCGCAACCTGGGGCCCACGACGCCGTTCGCCCTCGAGCGTGGCCCGAACAAGGCCTGGAACCTCGGCGCCGGCGGGGTGCTGGCCTCGCCGCCGTTCCGCTAGGGCTGATCACACTGAAGATGTAGTACGGGGCGCCCCACGAGGGGCGCCCCAGCGCCACGATTCGGCGAAGGCATCGTGGTGGCCCACTAAAGCGCCTCACGCCTCACTAAGATCACCCACTATGATCACCCAGCCAGTCCTCTGCCCGAGCTGCCGCAAGCCCAACAGCCCGCGCGCCCGCTTCTGCCAGCACTGCGGCCATGACCTGGTGCTCAACAATGTCGGGCCGCGCTACTTCCTGACCCGCGTGATCAAGGAGGGCGGCCAGGGCGCGGTCTACGAGGGCCGCGGCGAGGATGGGAGCATCTACGCGGTCAAGGAGATGCTCGACCACTTCTCCGACCCGCGCGAGCGGGCCGATGCGGCGGCGCGCTTCGCGGCCGAGGCCGAGACGCTGCGCCGGCTCGCCCACCCGCGCATCCCCCGCGTCTACGCCTCGTTCAACGACGAGGGCCGGCACTACCTGGTGATGGACTTCGTGCGCGGCGAGGACCTCGACGTGATCGTGTCGCGCGAGGGCGCCCAGCCCGAGGCGCGCGTGCTCGCCTGGGCCGATGAGCTGTGCGATGTGCTGGGCTACCTGCACGACCGTGGGGTGATCTACCGCGATATGAAGCCCTCGAACGT
>JAAXUL010001240.1 GCA_013336035.1 Chloroflexales bacterium | reverse complement strand
CCGCCCGGTAGGGCGGCCACATAGGATAAATGCTGTAGGAGCTCAGCGGCGGAGCATCCTCCGCCCTTACGCCCCTCCCCCCTCATCGAGCGAGGCCAGCCCTTCGCGCAGCGCGTAGAGCGTGGCCTGGGTGCGGCTGGCCAGCTGCAGCTTGCGCAGGATGTTGCTGACGTGGGTTCGCGCCGTCTTCTCGGTGACGACGAGGCGGTCGGCTATCGCTCTATTGCTGAGCCCCTGGGCGATCAGGCGCAGCACCTCGGCCTCGCGCTCCGTCAGCGGGTCGGGCGCGGGCGGGCGCGATGGTAGCGCGGGGTGGGTCAGCTCCTGCAGTACCTTGCGCGCGATCGCCGGGTGCAGCGAGGACTCGCCGCGCGAGACCTGGCGGATCGCCTGGGCAAGCGCCTCCGGCTCCGAGTCTTTCAGCAGGTAGCCTAGCGCCCCGGCTTTGAGCGCCGGGAAGACCTTATCGTCGGTCGTAAAGCTGGTCAGCACCAGGATGCGCGCCTCGGGCTGGCGCGCGCTAATGATACGGGTCGCCTCGATCCCGTCCAGCACCGGCATCGCCAGGTCCATTAGCACGACATCAGGCCGCAAGCTCGCCGATGCATCGATGGCCGCCTGGCCATCGCTCGCCTCGCCCACCACGATGATATCGGGCTCGCGAGCCAGGAGCGCGCGGATGCCCTTGCGCACGAGCCCGTGGTCATCGGCGATCAGCACCCGGATCAGCGGCTCGCTCACACCGGCACCTCCACAGCGATATGGGTCCCCTGCCCCGGCGCGCTCCAGATAGTGAGCGCCCCCCTGAGCCGCCGGGCGCGCTCGGCCATCCCCTGCATGCCGAGGCCGCTGCGGGCCTGCGCCGCCAGATCGAAGCCAAGCCCATCATCATCGATCTCAAGCAGCGTCATCGGGCCAAAGCGCAGCCGGACCCGCACGCGCGCGGCGTGGGCGTGCTTGATCACATTGTTGAGCGCCTCCTGCGCGATATAGTATAGCTCCTGGCGCACCTCAGGCGAAAGTTGGTCCTCGCCCTGGGCCGACAGCTCGGCTTGCAGCGCGGCGTGGGCCTCGACGCTGTCGAGGCGGCTCTGTAGCGCGCCCACGAGCCCCTCGGCATCGAGGATTGGCGAGCGCAGATTATAGATCAGCAGCCGCATCTCGCCGAGCAGGTCGCGCGCGATCGCGCCCACCTCGCCCATATGTGCGGCCGCGGTCGCAGGCTCGCCATCGGCGAGGGCGCCGGACGCCGCCTCGGCATAGAGGGTCAGGCTGTAGAGCGACTGCGCCACCGAGTCGTGCAGGTCGCGCGACAGCCGCTGCCGCTCAGCGACAATCGCCAGCTGCTCGACCTGCCGGTGGAGACTCTGGCTCTCGGCCAGGCGTCGCCGGGTCTCCTCAAAGAGCCGCACATTCTCGACGGCCAGCGCGCCTGAGGTGGCGATACCCCAGGCCAGCTCTATCTCTGGCGCGGCGAACTCGTGCGGCTCGCCCGCGGCCGCGATCGCCACGCCGAGCACACGCTCATTTGCCACGAGCGGCAGCACAAGCATGGCGACGACGCCCAGCTCTGCGGCGAGGGCATGGTTCACCTGAGGCTTCCGGCCAACGTCTGAGCAGGCGACGGGCCGCTGACATTCGACCGCCTCGCGGATCAATGGGTCGGCGAGCGGATCGAGCGCGTGGCGCAGGAAGGCTGTGAGCCGGTGCTGGTCGGGGGCGCTGGTCGGAAAGCGCGGAGCAAGCGTGCCCTCGCCTTTGTCCAGCAGATAGATCCCACAGTCGGGCACATGAATCGCCGCGGCGATGGTGTTTGCGATCCGCGCCAGCACCTCGTCTAGCCGCAGCGCGCTGGCGGCGGCCTGGGTCGCCTCAAGGATGAGCGAGGTGCGCTGCTGCTGCTCGCGCACCTCGCGCGCGGCGAGCTCGCCGTAGCCGGTCGTGAATCGCCCGATGGCGCGGTGCAGGTAGGCGTCAAATAGGGTGACCGCCTGCTCGGCCGGCAGATCCGGGGCGCCCTCCAGCAGCGATGGCAGGGCCGCCGCCCTGGTCTGCAGCAGCGCCTCGACGATCTCGCCGCCGCTAAAGCCCATCTGCAGGCGCCGTGGGCCGATTGTATGCAGGTAGCTATCGAGCAGAGGCAGCGACCCGGCGTCGATGGCTTTGGCCAGGGCGGCGAGCGAGCGCCGCCCTGTGTCGAGCATCTCGGCCAGCGGGAGGGTCGCGTAGTTGGTGTCGGGCTGCTGACGCACAAGCTCGGCCCAGGCGCTGACGACTGCCTCCTGGCGCATCACCAGCAGGCGCGCAAGCGCGGGCGCGGGGGGTAAAGATCTGGACATGGTAGTTTTAGGCGCGCTCCTCGTACCAGCTGGCCATTGTCGGCTGGTAGCCCCCCTCGCTGTCGGGGTCCAGCCTGATATAGGTGAACAGGTTGGTGTAGTTCGCCTCGTCGGCAATCTCGCTCCAGCTGTAGCTGCGCCGCCCCTCGTCACGCAAATGTCGCGTCCAGGTGCCGCTGTTGAAGTAAAGGCCCTGCCGGCCGTCCGAAAGCTCGATCGGCTCCACATACCCATCGATCGGG
>JAAXUL010000427.1 GCA_013336035.1 Chloroflexales bacterium | reverse complement strand
TTTCCTGAGGCTTCCCATAGAGCTGACGATAGAGCTCGACGGCTTTCAGGTACACGACGACTCCGCAGAGCATGAAGAGCAAGGCGAGCTGGATGGTCAGGCCCGTAGCGGGGTTCATCTAGCCCTCGTGCAACAGTCGCCAGATCACCCGTGCGCCCTTCTCCGGGAGCAGGGCCAGCGCCACACCGACGCTGAGCCCGATGAGCCAGGCGGTCACCGGCTCAGCCGTGATGACT
This sequence comes from Chloroflexales bacterium, assembly GCA_013336035.1. Classification (GTDB taxonomy): domain Bacteria; phylum Chloroflexota; class Chloroflexia; order Chloroflexales; family Chloroflexaceae; genus CAIWXH01. The sequence goes on along the minus strand of JAAXUL010000427.1, from coordinate 6,675 downwards.
AGGACGACGCCGGCCGCAGTGGTGCTGGCGTCAAAGCCGAGAAATGCGGCCCAGATGAGCCAGATGGCCGGGTGGACGACCCGCCGTGGCCACAGGCCGATCTCGGCCGCCGAGAGCGCCGCCGGGAGCGCCCAGGCCGCAACCGCCCAGAGCCAATGCCCACTCCCGTGCCCTTGAGGTAAGCCCAGCAGCCAGGCCACGGGCGCCAGACCCGCGGCTGCCACCCGCACCCCCAGGCTGGCGAGGAACTGGAGCGTGAAGTAGCCCCCCGTCATCCACAGGGCCACCATCAGCAGCAGCGCCACGACGAGGCCAATACTCCGGGTGACACGGTCGTAGGTGCTACTGGCCCGCCGTCGCCGCTGCGAGGCGCTCGTGCTTCCCGCAGCCGGTACCGACGCAGGAGCTTGCCCGAGGAGGGTGGTGAGGAGCGTGTTCGCCTCAGCGCTGCCGGTCGGCTGCTCTTTCTCCATCGCGATCCTCAGGTAGGTGGCAGGGCACGGTGGTCGGATCGGCCTGCGCCAGGCACGCCTCGCAGAGCGGGAGCAACCGCCAGGTGCCGTCGGGCAGCGCCTGAAGCACGGCGCGGGTCGTGCCGTGGCCACAGAGCCGTCCGTCCTGACTGCGGCAGCAAGGCAGCGAGCCCGGCAGCCCGATGACACCCGTCGCGCTCAGCGCCAGCTCGGGGTAGCGGGCGATCGAACTGGTATGACCCAGGATGTGAGGTAGTTCAGGAGCCATGCGTGACCTCCGCATCGTCCTATCACCCGGCCTGGCGCGCGGCAAGCACAAGGCGCACCAGGACCACCGCGGCTTTGGGAATCGACTTGCCGTGCCGCCAGAGGGACAGCGTCTTCGTCGAGATACTGAGCCGCCGCGCGAGCTCGACGTCGGTGTCCAGGTTGTGCCGCTGGCGTTCGTGATCCAGCAAGGTATTAATGGTCTTGACAATAGTCGGATCAATCGCCACGGTCTTTACCTTTGTGTAAATACCTGTATGTAGTCTTATTGTAGCACGCGTGGGCGAATCGTCAAGGAGGAGGGCATGCATGGGCACCCATAGCTGCCACGAGCACGTATGGAGGGTAGGGCGCGTCGGATTCCATCTGGCCTTACCGCCAGGACGTTACCGTTCGGTAATGATCGAGTAGAATAGTGCTATGAACATGCGAGCGCTTGGCGCCTACCTCTTCACCCTGCGCGATCAGCGCAAGTTAGTGGCGGCTCAGATTGCGGACCATGTGGGGACGAGTCCCACCCACATCTGGCGCATTGAGCAGGGAAAGATCCGGGCCATTGGCGCCGAGCTGTTGCACCGGCTCACGGCTGAAGTCGGCGGGAGTGCTGAGGACATCCACCGGCTTTTGCTCGATCGCCATGCCACGGTCGCCGATGGCCAGACGCTGGCCGAGCAACGCCTGGGCCTGACCGTCCACGACAACAGCACCGGCCCCTTCAACTCTGCCACCGAGCAGGCCATCCAGCGTCTGGTCGGGCGCCTCACGCCCCAGCAGCGCGCGCTCTGGGTGCAGATTGGCGAGCTCTTGTTGGAGCACCAGGACCGCCCAGGGGCATCGGACGAACTGCCTTCCTCCCCCTAGCCGCAGATCCGTTGACGGACACGGACCGCCAAGGCTCCTCGATATGGCCTGCGTGCGGCATCGAGCCGGAACATCTCCCACTCTGGTGCCTATCGTCCCCTGGTGACGGGGTGGCACCTCGACTGTTTGAGCGTGCCGGCCTGGGTATCACACGACCCGCTCGGGTGAGACTTTCAGCAGGGAAGGGTGAGGTGCAGTGAACCTCGACCTCGAGCAGGCTGAGGCACTACTGGTGCACGGGCGTCTGAGGCATCACCGTGTCGAGAGTCTTGGGGGCGCCGTATAGCGCTTACATCACGTTGGCAGGCCACCCCGGTTCGTGCTCGCGCCAAAGGGTGACAGTAATTGCTCAGAAAGGGTGACATGCGAGGGTCGTTTCTGCTGACTGGGACGAGCGAATCCTCGACTCACACGCATATCTATTACACAGAGAGGGCTCCGACTGAGGTGTCACGGCGACGGGAGTCCTTGAAGGCGGTGGTAGAGGTCCTCATTGGATCGACGTGGGGACCAAGGCACGCAGAGCGGAGAAACCTGCCGAGGCCTGTTGGGAAGTAGCAGTGGGATTGGCACCCCGCGAGCCGAGGGGAGAGGATCTACCGGTTCGTGCTCGCGCCAAAGGGTGACAGTAATTGCTCAGAAAGGGTGACAGTAATTGCTCAGAAAGGGTGACACAAGGGGGGCGTATTTGCTCACTGGGACGCGCGAATCTTCGTCTTACACGCATATCTATTACACAGAGAGGGCTCCGGTGGAGCGGCCCCCCAATGAGAGTCCCTGAGCGCGATTCGAGCGACTGCGTGTACGGTGAGGTGCACGCGAGAGGCGAGGTGCTTGCGCCGCGGGAACGCTCGACTCACCGCAGGCCAGAACGATCCTGGCACGGACGGTCCAGGCGCACGTGCCCACTGATACGCCCCGAGAGATATGCCGTGATGGCTCCTACAAAGCCGTCAGGTGGCGACTCGCCGTCGGGCTTTGGGGTCCCCAGGCGGCCTCGTACTGGGTGTCGTCCAGAAGGCATCAGGTACCGACGAGGAGCTCGTAGACGGGTGCCTCAGCAGTGCTCTCGCTCGCAGCACCGGTCTGATCTCCAAAGCACCTGCTTCACGGCAGGCCTCTCTGTGTATTATTTAAAGATATGAGGACAAGGGGGCGATCTGCGCATCCTAATCAGCAGAACTGGCCCCCTCGTGGCCTCGTGGCACCCTTTCTGAGCAATTACTGTCACCCTCTAGCGTGAGCGCTGTCCCAGAAAGCGCCGTATCAGGCATCCGTTCCGCTGCTGAAAGCATCAGCCCAACGTGCATCCACGTAGGCTAGCCACTCGAACCTGAGCTCTCGGTTCGCGATCGCCGTAACCTGGAGCCGGGCGCCAGAAAAATCGCCCTGCTCAAGGAGCGCCACCACGAAGTCGATACTACGCTGGTCCCGTTCCTCCTGGGTCGGGGGCACAAACGCTGCCGCTCCCGCCATCCGCTGGTGAACTGTCGCGAGGGCCACCTGTACCGGCTGGCTCGCATCGACCGAAGGCTCAGGCACCGGTAGTTCATCACGCTCCATCTCGCGCTGGTTCGCCTGCACCACAGCGCCTACTTCCCGCATGACGAAGGCATCGTCCAGGTATACCTCGGGAGTGGCGATATGATCGCCCCCACCGACGACCTGAGCGACCCGATCCGCTTCTACTTGTCGCCCGTGCGGAGCATGGACGCTGGTCGGTACCGCACCAGGCGTGTCGTCGGGTAATACGGCCGCAGATTCGGGCCGTGTGGGCTGATGCTGGATAGCCGCCTGTGGGGTGCTGGTAGCCTTCGCACACAGATGGATGACCAGGTGGCCACCGCGCCCAGGGACGTGGTCGCGGCTGATCTCGCCGTCTGCTTCCAGCTCGGCCAGGTAGCGCTGTATCGTCCGATCCTCCACTCCCAGCCGCTTTGCCAGGAGGGTCACCGTCAGTTTCCTGCCGTCAAGCTGTTCGACCCGGTCGCCTTCGGCATGCTTGAACAAGAGCGTGCGCAGCTTACGCAGTTGCGCCTGCTGCGTACGCCGCGGTCGTCCTGGGCTGCGCACCGGAGGCCGATACTCCTTCGCCCAATACGGAATCGTAAAGTGCCCGCGCCTATACTTGTAGGGATCACCGTGGAGCATGCGAGCGATCAGCGCCGCGGTTTCATGCTCGATATGCTTCCGCGGCTTATCGGTACGCGGGCAGTGCGCAATCGCGATCGCTGCGACGGTGCAGCTCTTCTCCTCGAGCGTCTTCCCAAAGGTGCCGTTGGCGAGGAGCATCAGCGACTGGACATAGTTCGCGTAGAGCTCGCTCCGCGCGCCCTTCGCGGCTGTCTGCAAACGCCGCCAGTTGCTCTGCGCGATCTGATGCGCCTGTTTGGCCCCTGCAAAGACCTTGGGCATGGCATCCGGGCCGAGCAGGGGCGCGATGTCCAGAGTCTGATAGCCGCGGATGAGCGTCATCCCCTCGCGCACACGGCTTTGCCACGAGATCTCCTTAGCCGCGTTGGTTCCTAGGAGCTGTATCAGGGTCAGCAGATAGGCGAGCTCCTCCTCCTCAAGGATCTCGAGCTGTTCGGGTGTCGTCTCGATCCATCCTTCGTCAACGACCCGACCCCCATAGCAGAAGATCTCACCAGCACGGCGTCCGTCGATCAGGAAGGGCTGGTTATTTGGCAGCTCGCATGGCGAGCGGAAGATGAGATCATAGCCCTTGCCGCGGTTGGAGCCTCTGACGGCGAACTTGCCCGGCAAGGTCTCGATAAGAGGCATGAAGCGCTCGAAGGCGGCCTCGGCATCCTGGTTGGCGTGCTGGTCAATGTCGATGCGGCACAGATAACTGTCATCGGCCAGCTTCCCGGTCCTGATGGCAATGGCGTGGCCATGAAACTCAGTTAGCTTGTAGGTCCGGTTCTCGCGATCCCTGTATGCGAGCTGCTTCTTGTCCTCAGCTAGGACGGGGACACAGCGGAAGCCGGCTTGTATGAGGTGGAGCACGCGGAGCCTTGTGTCGTAGTTAGCCTGAACGAGGGCTCGGATATCAAGGGTCGGGGCGATCACAGAGGGGGTCGGGTTCGATGTGGGCTGCATAGTCATCCTCGGCGTGATTCAGAAAAGTCACGGTTCCTGAGTACCGCGCCGAGGTGGACTTACCCAAATATAGGAGCGACCTGAACGGTGCGCTCCTGCCCGCCTAGTGACAATGAGCGTGGAGATTCATCCAGATCGGGTAGGATGGACAGCGCATCGCCAGATCCGTCAACGGACACGACAGGGCACAGCACACGACGACATCCCCGGTCAGCCGTTGGGCTGGCCGGGGATCCAGTGCGTGCGGAGCGATCGTGCATGCGAGCCTCGAGCCGGTTCGGTCACGGGCCTGTCTGCCACCTGCCGAAGCAAAACACGCCGATGCTCCGATACTAGGTCAGGGAGCGGGGAAGGACTGGCCGAAGACCCGAGCGGCGGATAGGGGGCTACCAGCACTGCTACCACGCAGAGGGCCAGGGTCGGCACAAGCGGAGCGGCAGCGCGGAACGGCGGAGGGGCGCCACTTAGTAAGGGGTGGACCAAAGGAGCGGGCATCGTCGCCAGCGTCGTCAAGGGCACGATGACCCACTCATCGAGCGCCGACGATGAGCCTCAGCGGGCGGCGCAGAAGGCATTGGGGACTAGGGTCGGCGATGGGGGCGTTTCGTGGGCTGGAAGCCCGTTCTTGGGCAGTGGCGAGTCAGATCGCCATATGACGGGCGACGAAGCCTTGGCTCGCCACATGCGTTCTGCCGAGGTAGCCCCCGGGAGCCACCGAAGCGCCGGAGGGTGATGCCCGCTGCCTAAAAAATTGTGCGCCCGTGAGGTTTACACGGTTTCGTGCAAGGCGCCGTCATCCCCTGGAGCCCGCGCCGCCCTTTGTTCTGGCGGATACCGCTGGTGGTACATGGGCATACACCGTATACCAGCGGGATACAGCGGTATCCGGCGGGATACAGCGGTATCCCGCGTATAGCGCGGGTGGCACATAGGTCACCGGCGGAGTCCCGTGATATACACCGTATACCATTCCTAAGAGCCGAACCTATGGCACCGCGATACTGCTTTGATCGAACGCCTGTGCGGCTCGTAGCGGGCGCTGGGAACCACTGCCTGACTGGACTAGGGAGCGGGGCCTGGCGGCCCGCAGAAGCCCGCTGAGCGGCTGGAGTGACCCGTTATGGGCCCTTGGTGCCGGTTCAGGTCGAGGTCAGGGCGCGGGTATACCTCCCTCGAGGTGTCCATACTAGAGCTGAAGGTTCAGCAGGAGGGGCAAGGATCCTCGTCCACCCCGCTGCGTGGCCATCGCTATCGTGACCTTCCCTGCATCAGGCCGTGCCATCCCAACGATCAGCGCCGGCCATGATCGGCCTTTTCTCCTCCTGCCGAACGGCCCTCCCTGCTGCTGGTCCCTGATCAGGCATCTGGTCCAGGACAGCGAGGGTGAGTGCCTTGCCGGAAGAGTGTAGCTACAAGAGCTACGATCTGGCTCCACATTGGCTCTTCAGCAGGGGTGAGTAGGATCAGCACCCCGCCAGCGCCACACTCCCCCATGGAGTAGCCGGAAGGGGGCCGAAGGCGCAGCCCACCATCCATGATTTCGCTGATTTACAATCTGGGGTGGTAGGAACCGATACATGTATTCATGCAGATTGGCGGACAGCGGAATCATGGAATGGGAGCGGTACGCTCCCCCTACCGGCTCAACCGTAGGGAAGCGCACGGAAGCGGGCAGCGAAGCGCCTTGCGGGCGCAGATCGCCGTGGTGAAGGACCTACCCCGACAGTGACGTCGCTGAAGCCTACAGGTCATGATGCCCAACGGCCCTGGCCCAATGTCCGTTGACGGATACGCCGTAGAGGGGCCCGTGGTCGCTAGCGGCCTCCCTACATCGGTCGCTGCTGCGGCAGTGCGATGGGAAGGCCCTTCAGCGACGATCCGGGTGGGACGAGGATCTGGCCGAGGGCGAGGACTGCTCCATCCTGCCGAAACACTCCGGTCTCAGTCGCATCGCAAAGAGATCGGAAGAGCG
>JAAXUL010001239.1 GCA_013336035.1 Chloroflexales bacterium | reverse complement strand
CTGAGGGCGCGCAGCGGGATGATGGTGAAGAGCGCCCACCACAGCCCCGCCGAGGCCAGGCTGATCCGCACCGCGACGCCCGTGGGGATGCCCAGGGCGTCGCGGCTGTTGTAGAGCAGCAGGTTGGCCAGCAGCAGCAGCCCGCCCCCCAGGTAGCCCATCGCCCAGCCCTGCGACGAGACGGCGTCGCGCCGGTCGGGGCTGGCGATCTCGGGCAGGAAGGCGTGGTAGAAGACCACCGAGGCCCCGAACGCGAGGTTGGCGACCAGAAACAAGATGCCGCCGAGCAGGTAGCGCTCGCCCTGGATAAAGTACATGCCCAGCGTCGCCCCGGCGCCAATGTAGGCGAAGAGGCCCATGAGGAACTTCTTGGCGTGGGAGTAGTCGGCGATGGCGCCGAGGATGGGCAGGAAGAAGACCTGTAGCAGCACCGATAGCGAGACCATGTAGGGGAAGAACGCGCCGGCCGCCACCGGGATGCCGAGGGGGTACACTAGCCCATTGCTGTCGGCGGCGGCCCGGGCCACGCCGGTGAGGTACGGCCCGAGAAAGACGGTGACGACTGTGGTCGAGAAGGCCGAGTTGGCCCAGTCGTAGAAGTACCACCCGATCTGCTCGCGGCGGTCGTCGATGATGGGCTGCGTGGCCGTGGTCTGGGCGGTCATGAAGAGCTTCCCCTTAGAGGTTGGTCAGGGTGTCAAGGGCCAGGGCGACGAGGGCGTGGGCCACGGCGGCCGCGGTGACCTTGCCGGTGCGCAGGAAGGTCCAGCCGGCGGCGACGCCGATGGACAGGCCAAAGAGGGCGCCGAACCAGCCGCCCCGGAGCATCCCGAGGGCGGCCCAGCCGCCCGCGGCCAAGGCCAGGGCGACCCATGCTGAGGTGTTACCCATAGTGGGGGCCAACGCCCGCTCGAGGCCGCGCTGGATGCCGCCGCGCAGCAGCAGCTCGATGGGCAGGGCGGTGAAGAAGTAGCTGCTGACCGCCGCCAGGATCAGGCCGCCGGCAGTGGGCGCGCGCGCGGCCATGCCGAACCGGCCAGTTGCTAGCCCCACAAGCAGCAGCACGGCCAGGGCGGTCAGTCCGGCCAGCGCGGCGTCGCGCAGCTCGCGCAGGCTGAGGTGCCAGGTGTAGCCGACGCCCGGCCAGCCCCGGGCGGCGAAGAGCAGCAGCAGGAGGGGCACGGAGGCGAGCTGGAAGAAGCCGACCAGCCCGCCCTGCTGCGGCAGCATGAGCGTGGGCAGCAGGCCGAGCCAGAGCGAGACGGCCAGGTAGCTGAGGCCGAGGGCGTCAAAGATGGTCGGCTGGCGCTCGTGGCCCGAGCGCCAGAAGGCCAGGGCAGGCACCGCGGCGAAGAAGCAGGCCGAGGCGAAGCCCGTGAGGGTCAGCTCGCGCACCACAAAGGCATAGGCGATGTAGAGCGCGGGCACTAGAGCGAGCAGAGGCAGCTCGGCGCGCACATCCCGGCGCACCACCCGCCCCAGGCCATCGTAGAGGGTGGCGCAGCCGGGCAGGGTCGCCCCGGCGGCCAGCAGTGTGAAGACAGTGAGGGCGGCCCAGCGCTCGGCCGGCGGCATTGGCGTGGCGCTGCTGGTGAAGGCGAAGACGCCCACCAGCAGCAGCCAGCCCGCCACCGCCGCGAGCAGCCCCTCGGGCAGGCCGAAGGCGTCGGTAGGGTAACGCTCGTCGCGCTCACGGGTCACAATAGGCTCCTAAACGCCCTCGCCCCGCCGCTCACGCGGCAACCCCTCTCCCGCGATGCGGAAGAGGGGGTTGGGGGGTGAGGGCCATAACTCTACAATACCTTGAGCGGCGACAGCAGCCCAGGCTTCTCTTTGTTTGCCGCGGCGATGGCCTCCTCGGAGCCGACGACGGCGATGACACCATGCTCGCGGACCACCTCGGCGGCCTCGGCGAGGGCGCGGAAGTCGGCGGCGGTCGCGTCGAGGATCTGCTCGCGGATGTGCTGGCGCCACTCGTCGGTGACCCCGGTCAGGTGGCGCATCAGGGCCGTGTAGCCCTTGGCGTCGGGCAGCTGGTAGCCGTCGATATCGCCGATCGTGCCGATGATGCTGCGCTCGATGGTCACCGGGTCGAGGCTGAGCGAGCGCAGATAGTCGGCGGTGCCATCGAACACCTCGAGCGTGCGCAGCAGGTTCGGGTCGCGGTACGAGGTGGCGCCGAAGATGCCGGTCGAGCGGTCGAAGCTGCAGCCCGCGCCATAGGCCCCGCCCTGCACGCGGATCTTCTCGAGGTAGTACGAGATGTTCAGGAGGCGCGTGACGGCGCTGGCGGCGCCGCCCACCGTCAGCCCGGCGGCCCGCAGGTTGGCGGCCTTGGCCACATAGTTAACCTTCGCGGGGATGATCAGGCCCTCGCCGGCGCCGGCCGCGGCCACACGCCAGGTGGCGGGGGTGTAGTCGGCCGCGGGCAGCTCGGCGACAAACTCGTCGAGGGCGGGCGCGACGGCCTGGTAGCCGGCCTCGTTGACGGTCAGGTTGGCCACGAGCGAGCCGCGGTTGACCAGGTGGCGGCGCACGGCCTCGAGCTGGGCGAGCACGCCCGGCCAGTCGTCGGCGACCCGC
>JAAXUL010001238.1 GCA_013336035.1 Chloroflexales bacterium | reverse complement strand
CCTGGACCTGCTCGAGCGCGGCGAGATCTCGGCAGACGAGGCGGCCGAGAGGCTCCGGCGATGAACGCCCCGCCGACAATCCTCGACCTGAAGATCACGCCGTCCGACGGGCGCCGGCAGCGCTCGCGGACGCCGATATTCTGACCCCCCGCGAGCGCCAGGTGGCCGCCCTCGTCGCGCGCGGCCGCTCGAACCGCGAGATCGCACAGGCGCTGCGGGTCGAGGTCAAGACGGTCGAGGCGCACATCACCCACATCATAGGCAAGCTGGACGCTCGATCGCGCGTGCAGATCGCCACCTGGGCCCTCGAGCAGGGCCTGATGACAGCGCCGTAGCCCCGGTAATTATAGGGTTATCCCTAATTGCGGCCGGGCGCGCGCGTGCTACCGTAGAGCCACACCCGCGCCCCCAATATCGATACCAGGCCCCAGCAGTGCGCAGAAGGAGCGTGTTATGCCTGTCGCGCCGACCTACCCCGGCGTCTATATCGAGGAGATCCCCAGCGGCGTGCGCACGATCACCGGGGTCGGCACGTCGATCACCGCCTTTATCGGGCGTACCGCGCGAGGGCCGGTCAACGACCCGGTGGCGATCTTCAGCTTCGGCGACTTCGAGCGGCGCCTCGGCGGGCTGAGCCCGGTGTCGCCGCTGAGCTCCGCCGTGCGCGACTTCTTCCTCAACGGTGGGAGCCAGGCGCTGGTCGTGCGGCTGTTCCGCCCCCCCGACGGGCAGCAGGGCGGCGGCCAGGCAAGCTTCACAAGCGGCGACCTGCGCCTGCTGGCGGCGAGCCCGGGCGAGTGGGGCAACCGGCTGAGCATCAAGGTCGACCACGACGGCATCACCGACGAAGTAGCCGAGCAGTTCGGCCTTGGCGCCCTCGGCGCCGACCAGCTGTTCAACCTGACCGTGATCGAGCGGCCGCCGCTCGGCCAGCGCGAGATCTTCCGCAATGTCTCGCTGCACGGCCAGGCCGGCTCGCGGCGCCTGGATCATGTGCTCGGGCGCGAGTCGAACCTGGCTCACTTCGACGGCCTGCTCGCCGACGACGCGACCCCGGCGGCGCCCGCCGACACCCCCGACGACCAGGACCCGACGAACCCCGCTAACTTCCCGCAGGGGCAGCCGGCAGCCGGCATCTCGTTCTTCGCAGGCGGGCTGGATAGCGACACGCTTGAGGAAGGCGACTACCTTGGGCTCGACCCCGCCGACAACAGCCCGCTGCCTCGAGCGGGCATCAGCGCCCTTGATCAGGCCGACCTCTTCAATCTGCTCTGCGTGCCACCCGACCAGCGCGGCGGCGATGTCCCGATCGGCGTCTACGGCGAGGCGCTGCAATACTGCGTTCGACGACGTGCCATGCTGATCGTCGACCCGCCGTTCAGCTGGGGCGCGAACCCGGCGGCGGTCACAGAGCTTGACGCAGCGGCGCTCGCGGCGCTCAATCTGAGCGGCCCCGCAGCCCGTAACGCGGCCATCTACTTCCCCCGCGTCGCGCAGGCTGATCCGCTGCGCGAGGGCCAGATCGACACCTTCCCCGCCTGCGGGATCATCGCCGGGGTCATCGCCCGCACCGACGCCCAGCGCGGCGTCTGGAAAGCCCCGGCGGGCCTAGAGGCCGCCATCGCCGGCGTCGCCGGCCTGCAGGTCACCCTGACCGACGGCGAGAACGGCCAGCTCAACCAGCTCGGCATCAACTGCCTGCGCTTCTTCCAGGTCGGCGGGCGCGTGATCTGGGGCGCGCGCACCCTGCGCGGCGCCGACCAGCTCGCCGACGAGTACAAGTATATCCCCGTCCGGCGCACCGCCCTCTTCATCGAGGAGTCGCTCTACCGCGGCCTGCAGTGGGTGGTCTTCGAGCCGAACGACGAGCCGCTCTGGGCCCAGATCCGGCTCAACGTCGGCGCGTTTATGAACAACCTCTTCCGCCAGGGCGCCTTCCAGGGCCGCACGCCCCGCGAGGCCTACCTGGTCAAGTGCGACCGCGAGACGACCACCCAGAACGACATCAACCTGGGCATCGTCAACATCCTGGTCGGCTTCGCGCCGCTCAGGCCGGCCGAGTTCGTGATCGTGAAGATCCAGCAGATCGCCGGGCAGATCGCCGTGTGAGGAACACCCTATGCCCCAGTTCACCGTCAACCCGCAGCGCTTCGATCCCTACAAGAACTTCAAGTTTCGCATCAAATGGGATGGGCGGTATGTCGCCGGGGTCAGCAAGATCGGCGCGCTCAAGCGCACCACCGAGCTGGTCGAGCACCGCGAGGGCGGCGACCCGAGCACCAGCCGCAAGTCGCCGGGGCGCACCAAGTATGAGGCGATCACCCTCGAGCGCGGCGTGACCCACGACCTCGAGTTCGAGCGCTGGGCCAACAGGGTCTGGAGCCTCGGTGCGGGGCTTGGGGCCGAGGTCTCGCTCAGGGACTTTCGCAAGGATCTGATCATCGAGCTCTACAACGAAGCCGGGCAGCTGGCGATCGCCTACAAGGTCTACCGCTGCTGGGTCTCGGAGTTCCAGGCCCTGCCCGAGCTCGACGCCAACGCCAACGCGGTCGCCATCCAGACGCTGAAGCTCGAGAACGAGGGC
>JAAXUL010001237.1 GCA_013336035.1 Chloroflexales bacterium | reverse complement strand
CGAGATCTGGAACGAGCAGAACCGGGCCTGCGAGAACGGCGGCGACTGCGCGACGGCGGGCGGCATCGGCGGCCGGGTGGCGAGCGCCGACTATTATGTCGATATGCTGGCCACTGCCTACGACGCGATCAAGGCCAACGACGCCTACGCGATCGTGGTGAGCGGCGCGCCCACCAGCACCGAGACCAACCGGGCCGACATCGCCCTCAGCGACACCGAGTATATCCGCTCGATGGCGAGCAACCCGACCTTCCGCAGCCACGTCGACGCGATCGGCGTCCACCCCGGCGGCCACTACAACCCGCCCGACTCGAAGTGGCCCGAGAACCCCGGCCCCGGCCCGAACTGGCGGAACAGCGCCGAGTTCTACTTCCGCCGGATCGAGGATGTGCGCAATACGCTGGTGGCGAACGGCATGGCCGACAAGCAGATCTGGGTGACCGAGTTCGGCTGGGCGACGGCCAATAACACGCCGGGCTACGAGTACGGCAACAGCATCTCGCAGGAGACTCAGTCCCAGTGGATCACGCGGGGCTTTGAGATCGGGCGCTACGAGTGGGCGCCGTGGGTGGGCGCGATGTTCGTCTGGAACCTGAACTTCGCGGTGCCGTGGCGCTACTTCGGCAATGAGCAGCACGAGCAGGCCTCCTTCGGCGTGCTGAACGGCGACTGGAGCCCTCGCCCGGCCTTCAGCGCGATCCAGTCGATGTCCAAACGGTAGGGCAGCGCGCCCACTGCGCGACGCTACGGAGTTGAACCATGCGACATTCCACCCGGCACATCGGCACGCTGCTGATCCTGCTGTTCCTTGTGCCTCTGGTGGTGGCCTGCGGCGGGCAGCAGGCCCCCGCGCAGGGCGGCTCGGCGGGCGGCCCAACGGCCGCCCCGGGGGCCCCGGCCACCGCCGCGCCCGATCAGCCGACGGTCGCCGCCGGCCAGCCGACGGCTGCTGTCGGGCAGCCCGAATCGCTCACCCCCCAGCCGAACCAGGGGGCGGTCAACCCCGACTACCTCGAGTTCGGCGTGGTGTCCCACCTCTACTACACCGACCGCGAGCGGGTGCTGCAGCTGGCGCAGAACGCGGGCTTCGACTGGGTGCGCCAGCAGATCTCATGGCAGGATATCGAGGACCCCGTCAATAGTATCTACGGGTGGGATGAGATCGATCAGATCGTTGACGCGGTCTACGCCAGCGGGCGTAAGCTGCTGGTGAATATTGTGCGCTCGCCAACGGCCTACAGCGCCACCAATGGCCTGCCCAACGACCCCCAGACCCTCGCGAACTTCGTGGCGCTTATGGCCGAGCGCTACAAGGGCAAGATCCAGGCCTACGAGATCTGGAACGAGCCCAACCTGGCCCACGAGACGGGCGGCACGATCCGGCCCGAGGATGTGGGCCGCTACGTCGAGATGCTCAAGCTGGCCTATACGGCGATCAAGGCCGTCGACCCCAACGCCCTGGTGCTGGCCGCGGCCTCGTCGTCGAGCGGTGTGACCAACGAGTCGATCGCTCTCTCGGACGAGGAGTTCTACCGGGCGATGTACACCTACAACGGCGGCGAGGTGCGCAACTACTTTGACGTCCAGGCGGTGCACCCGGGCGGCGCGGCCAACCCGCCTGATACTATGTGGCCCGACAACCCGAGCTTCATCGAGGGCTGTCTGCCCGCGCCCGACCGCTGCTGGAATGACGACGAGACCCACTACTTCCGCCATATTGAGAATGTGCGGCAGTGGATGGAGCAGTATGGGATGGGCGACAAGGAGGCGTGGATTACTGAGTATGGGTGGGCCACGCCGAACAACACGCCCGGCTACGAGTTTGGCAACTTTGTGAGCATCGAGCAGCAGGCTGAGTACATCACCCGGGCGATCAGCCGTGTCCACGATGAGTACCCCTACGTGGGCAATATGTTCCTGTGGAACATGAACTTTGCGGTGCTGTGGGGCGAGCAGGGCAACCCTGACCACGAGCAGGCCTCCTTCGGCATCCTCAACGCCGACTGGAGCCCGCGCCCGTCGTACCTGGCGGCGCAGAGCCTGATCGCGCAGCTGAAGCAGGAGCGGTAGGGTGAGCGGGTGAGCGTTCGCTCAGCTCGCTGGGGTGAGGCGTGAGGCGTGAGGCATGGGGTTTGCCTTGTGTCTCACGCCTCTTCTTTTTGTGCGACCAGTCCCACGCGGGCGAGGAGGGCGGCGGCGAGTGGCAGGGCCTCGGGGGCGAGGAGGGTGCCGTCCTGGTGGCGCTCGCCGAGGCGGCCGAGGAGGGCGCGGTGCTCGGTGGGCAGGGGCAGATCAGGTAGCAGGTAGCCATTATCAGCGGGGGCGAGGGCGATCGGGTCGGCCCCCTCCAGGGCGGCCAGGGCGAGGCCATAGCGTAGCGCCTCGTTCTCAGAGAGGGGCTGGAGGTTGCCGCGCAGCAGGCGGTAGTAGGTGCCGGGGCCGCGGCCCTTACGGCGGCGGACCACCCAGCCCTCGCGCAGGCTTACGGCCTGGGGCTGCTCGGGCGCCGGCGGGGCGGGCTGCCAGCCGAGAGGGCGGGCGGCAAAGTAGCTGAGGCGCTCG
>JAAXUL010000426.1 GCA_013336035.1 Chloroflexales bacterium | reverse complement strand
GGTCAGCGCGTAGATGTCGGGCATGGTGAGCTGGCGCCAGAAGGCGTAGTCGACGCCCGGCTGGAAGTGCTGGAGGATGAGCGCCAGCAGGTTGCCGTGGGTGCCGACGACGATGACCTCGCCGGCGTGGCGGCTCGCCAGCTCCGCGATAATCTTCACACCCCGGCGCTGCGCCTCCCGGTTCGACTCGCCGCCGGGCAGGGCGGCCTCGGGGTGGGCCCAGCACCAGGCCACGGCCGCGGCGTGGTCGTCCACCGGCTCAGCGCTGAGACGCCGCTCGCGGAGCTTCTTGACCGTCCTCACCGTCAGGCCAAGTGCCTCGGCGAGCGGCGTCACGGTCTGCTCGGTGCGCTGCGCCTTGCTGGCGTAGACGGCTGCGATGGGCTCGCCGCACAGGAGCGCCGCGACATGCGAGGCGCCTGCCCGCCCCTCCGACGAGAGCGCCCGCCCCTCGTCGGGCGTCCAGCTCGCGTGGGCGTGGCGCACCAGGTAGAGTGTCGTGACCCTCATCGCCCTACTCCTCTCCCTTCGGCCGCGGTCCCAGTGCTCACCCGGCGGTGTTGCCGCCGTCGACGACGAGCAGCTGGCCGGTCATGAAGGATGCGTCGTCGCTGGCGAGGAACAGCACTGCGCGCGCGATCTCGTCGGGGGTGCCGACGCGTCCGAGGGGAAGCGCTTCCCCCGCGGCGACGATACCTTCCTCCGTGGTGCCGCCCTCGCCCTGGAAGTAGCCGGCGCTGTACCATCGCTCGACCTCGGTGTCGCCGGGGCAGACGGCGTTGACGCGGATGCCCTCGCGGGCATGATCGAGGGCCATCGCGCGGGTGATCTGTGCCACGGCGCCCTTACTGGCACAGTAGGCCACGGCGTTGCGCCCGCCCACCACGGCCCAGTCCGAGGCGTTGTTGACGATCGCCCCGCCGCCCTGCGCCCGCATCGCGGGCAGCACCAGGCGGCTCATGCGCCAGACCGCGGTGACGTTCAGGTCGAAGACCCGCTGCCAGTCCGCCTCGCTGGTCGCCTCGGCGCTGCCGCCGAGCACCACGCCGGCGTTGTTGAACAGCACATCAATGCGGCCGTGGGCCGCGAGGGTCGCATCGACGACCCGCTGGCAGTCCTCGGGCCGGGTGTGGTCGGCAGGGATGAACTGCGCCCGCCCGCCCTCGGCGACTATGGCCGCAGCGACGGCCTCGCCGAGGGCCTCACGCCGGCCGGTCAAGACGACGGTCGCCCCTTCGCGACCGAAGTGGAAGGCAGCGGCCCTACCGATCCCCGAGGTCCCCCCGGTGACGATCACCACACGCCCGGCAAAGCGTGCGCGGCCCTCCCGGTTATGTTCCTCGCTACGCTGAGGCATTGCAGATCTCCCTCTGAACTGCTGGACATTGTCGAAGAAGAACAGCAGTGCTATGATGCGGTTACGACGTCAACCGCACCCGCACCGCCGCGAGCGTCGCTATTAGTGGCAATGTATGTCCATCGTTCCTCCTCCGCCTCAGTAGGCGGTGACACGCCGCAATGAGCGGAGCGAGCCGACCTGCACCTTCACGCTCGTCGATGGCGTGCGGCTCCAAGTGTACCGCCATATTGCTCGCCCGAGCGCGTGGACAGCATACGCCTCCGGCCTGCTCGCTGATGTGATGCTGGCCGCGGATGACCTGGACGCGGCACGAGCGGAAGCGCTCGCTATCCTAGAGTGTGCATGCACGAAGCTGCGCGTGAGCGGTGGCAGCGCGCCCAAAGGGCATCGCTCATGATCGGGTCTATGGTGCGAATCGGCTAGCGCCGCCGGTACAACCCACAGGAGCCCATATGGACGTGAGGGCCTTGGCCCGCGATGAGATTGAGCTGGTCTGGACGATCGACCGCCGCGAGGTGATCGACGGTATCTACCGGGTGCAGGGCGGCGAGCTCGTCCTGGAGGCGGCGCACTTCGATATGGGCGGCTGGCCGCCTGGCGAGGCTGAGAAGTACACGCCGCTGTTGCGCGCGTGCTACGACCGGGACGGGGTTTTCACCGGCGCCTTCGATGGGCCCACCCTCGCCGGTGTCTCCGTGCTGGACACGGTTTGGCGCGGGCCGGAGCGCAACCTGCTCCAGCTCGAGTTCCTCCACGTCGGCCACCCCTATCGTGGGCAGGGCCTCGGCCGGCAGCTCTTCGCCCACGCGCAGGCGGCGGCACGGGAGCGCGGGGCTCGCGGGCTCTATATCTCCGCAACGCCCTCCACCCACACGGTGGGCTTCTACCACGGCCTCGGCTGCCGGCTCATCGCCGAGCCTGACCCCGAGCTCTTCGCGTTGGAGCCCGAGGACATCCACCTCGTCTGCCCGCTGTAGATGGCAAGGGTTCGGCCCGCGAGCATCGCTCGCAGACCGCGATAGCCCATCAAATGATGAGCCTGCTCGCTGAGCCGGTCGAATTGCTCCCTGATGACCAGATGTTGTTGCTGTGTACGCTTTAAATGCACTAGGCTGATCAAGAGGCGCTTAGCGAACTTCTGGCGCGATGAGCGAGGTAGGACAGACACCGATGAGCACTATCCCCATCGAGGTCTCCACAGAGCAGTTACTCCGTGCTGTCGAACGGCTTCCCGCCGAGGAGCTGAATGCGTTCGCGGCTCAGGTCTTGGCACTTCGTGCTCAGCGCGGTGCTCCGAGTCTCACTCGGAACGAAACGGCCTTGCTTCTGCAGATAAACGCGTCGCTCGCGCCTGAAGTGCAAGCCCGCTACGACGATCTGGTGACGAGGCGCGAGGCGGAGACTATCACCCCGGAGGAGCTACACGAGCTAATATTTCTCACGGATGCGGTTGAGAAGCAAGACGCCGAGCGATTAACTGCGCTGCGAGAGCTTGCCGAGCTACGTCACCAGACTGTCCCTGAATTGATGGATGCCCTCGGGCTTCCTAGGCGTGAAGATGCCTGATGAACGTGTGATCGCGCCAGCGTGGAGGGCGCGATGTCCAGGGCGGCGAAGAGGAGTTTGAGGCGTCCCAATACTATGCGGCCAAGGGACGGCCGGCCGCATCGGCGAGGTGGATCAGGGGTTGTAGGGAGAGCACCTGAAGCCCATCAGGCACCCCATGTACACTTGTGGGCTGGTTGGAGAGATCCGACCAGCCCATAGTGGTTGATCGCGCCGCGAGCAGGGCGTAGAGATCCGCCCGGGGTGTGACGGCGACGATCTCCTGGTCAAGGGCCCAGACCCGCGAGAAGACCGCCGCCGCGATCTGGCGCAGGTGGTCGGGCGTGGCCGAGGCGATCAGCGCCGGAACCTCCTTGAGCAAGGCCAGCGCGGGGCGCTCGTTGAGGTCCAGATCGGGGACCTGCTGCGCGGCCTCGGCGAGCTGCGCCTCGAGATCGCTCAGCCTCCGCTGGTAGCGCTCGCGGCTCACGGCGCCGTCGGCGTAGGCCTCGCCCAAGCGCTCGATCTGGAGCTGGATCTGGGCCAGATTCAGGGCAGGGCGCGTAGGCTTCGACCGCTCTGCGACCATTGCCCGCGCACGCTCGATAATGGGGGGCAGCAGATCGGCGGGGATATCCAGCGCGCCGAGGATAACGCGGGCCTGCGCCTCTAGATCCGCTGCCGGCAGCATGGCGGCATCGGGGCCCTGATTGGCGCGGGGTTCGGCATCGCCAATTTCTTTCAGAGCAAGAAGATCCTGAAGGCCGTGCAGCGAACCATGCAGGTGGCCGAGCTGAACCTGTCGGTAACCTAGGCCGGGTTCGCAGCTCTCGACCGCCGGCTGCTCGCGCTGGAGGTGACGCTGCGCAAGGTCGAGCAGACCATGACGGCCATCCAGCGCCTGCTGGAGAGCACCCAGCGGGCCGAGCTGCGCGCCGCGCTGGAGCACCTGGAGAAGCTGACGACCATCGGCGACGAGCGCGTGCGGATCGAGCTGCTAACCCACTCGGCGACGGGGCTTGGCAAGCTGCGCCACCTCTACCGCGACCAGATGCAGGGGCTCACCACGATCCCCGACGCGCTCGCGACCGAGGAGTATACTGAAGGCGACTCTGTACCGATGCGTGCCGGTAGGCTGAGGGCCACGCTGCCTGCCTGTCGAAACGCTATGCGCTGGGTTCGACGTAGAGGTCCGTATGCTCAATATCGTGAACGTGGGCTACGACTCGACGAACTACTACGTCATCGAGACGACGACGACGAAGCTGCTCGTAGACGTCGGGTTTCCCGGCACCCTGCCGAAGCTCAATCACGCCCTAAAGCGCACGGGCATCGCGCTCACGGCCATCACCTACCTGCTCGTGAGCCACTACCACCCGGACCACGCCGGCCTGGCCCAGGAGCTGAAGCAGCAGGGGGTCAAGCTCATCGTGCTCGAGCCCCAGGTCGCGGCCATCCCACAGCTCAAGCGGTACATGAAGCCCCAGTACCACTACCAGGAGATCAGGCTCGACGACAACGTGACCATCAGCCTCTCCCAGAGCCGCGCGTTCTTGCGGGGGATTGGCATCGACGGCGAGATTATCTCCACGCCGGGGCACTCGGACGACAGCGTCACCCTGGTGCTCGATGCCGGCCTGGCCTTCACCGGCGATCTCCCGCCGCCCAAGATGGCAACCGATGAGACCCTCCAGCGAAGCTGGGACGCGATCCGGGCACACAAGGTCCGGACGATCTACCCGGGGCACGGCCCGGTCTACCACCTCGCCGACCAGCCCCGCAGGTGATTACGACGGAGGCTACAATGCGACGATCAACGACCTTCCTTCACCTGCGGCGACTGATGTTCGTCCTGCTCCTGTCCGTTGTGACGCTGCTCCCGGCGCAGCCCGGCAATGCCCAGTCTCGCCCGCCAGCGCCGACGGCAGAGGCGCCGCACTTGGAACTGACCGTCGAGCCGGCCATTGTTGCGGTCGGCGAGCGGGTGACGGTGCGCATCACCTACGTCAACCTGGGCCTGCCCTACACGACTCTCACCTGGGATCCGCCGGCGCTCGCCGCCTTTGATCCCCCACGCACGATGCCCTGCAAGTATGGCGAGGATGCCTCGGGATGCCGCGAGATCACGCTGCGCGTCCAGGCCCCCGGCACGCTCAGCATCCACGCAAGCGCGACCGGCGAGATCTTTGACGACACCTGCGCCTGCTGGCGTTGGAGCGGCGGCTCAGACTATGGGCCAGCCATCATCGCGGTCCAAGGGTCGCGGCTCTTCCTCCCAGTGGTGAGCGTGCCGTAGAGGGCGACGGTCTTTCGACAGGGGTGGAGGTGATCGCGCCAGGCGAATACGCGCGTCACGGCGTGATGCCTGGCGCGTCCACGTCATTCGAAGCGGATGCGCAAGGCTGCCATAGTCTATCCGTCAACGGACATATCGGCAGGGGGTAAGCGCAAGGAAGGCCAGTAATGGACGCCCATCCCGGTACGAGCGCCGCGGCGCACGACGAGCAGGCGATCCGCATCGAAGCAACCGGGGAGGTGCAGGAGGTCCAGGTCAGCGGCGACTGGGCCTATTGCTGGAGCCATCTCGTCGTTACGGTGACGCCGCTGGAGACCGGGCCACCAGTGAGGCGCTCCGGCCCGACCCTGACCATCCTGCTTCGGGAGCCCGACGGCCGCTGGGTGGTCTTCCACGACGCGAACATGCTGACGATCGAAGCAAGCGCTTTGAGCGTGACCCAGGGCCACTTGAAGAAGCCCCAGGGGTTCAGCCAGCAGATCAACAGGCCGGTGAGCAGCGAGCCCATAGCCGAGGGGATGATCACCCAGTCGTCGAGGTGTCTGAGGGCCGCCTGGACGGCGTGTGTCTCGGCGCCGTCCGCGGGGCGAGCGAAGAGGTGCAGGAGCAAGAGGCAGGTCATCGCGCCGACCCAGGCGGCGGTGAACACGATGTGAAACCCCTTGAGCCATGCTCGGCCCGTCGCCCCCAGCTTGTACTGCTTCATCGCTTACGCGCCTTCGTTGAGATCTGGTTCAGGATGCCCGTAAACGGAGGCTATTATACTCCCAGGGTCGCGCGCCACGGGAGCAGTGGAAGCGCCTTCGTTCACCGGCCCAGGGTCGTTGCATGAGCCCTGGCGCGTGGGCAGGTGCAGCAATATCGGCGCAGAGATCGGGCTACAGGGTTGTCGCGACGAAAGAGGAGTCTGGGATGGTATCGCCCGAGACGACATTGTCGCCTTCTGCGAACGCTGGGGCGTCGCAGCCTTCGCCCTGTTCGGCTCAGTGCTGCGCCCTGACTTTCGCGACGACGGCGATATCGATGTGCTGCTGACGTTCCGCGACGGCGTCCGCTACACGCTCTTTGACCTTGTCCGTATGAGCGATGAGCTTGAGACGGTCTTTGGGCGCACGGTTGATGTCCTCGACCGCAAGGCGGTCGAGCAGAGCCCAAACTATCTTCGCCGGGACACTATCCTCAACGCGGCCCAGGTGATCTATGCGGAGTGACGCGGCGCTCTTGCTCGACATGCTTGCTTGCGCTGCGAAAGATCGTGCGCTTCGCCTAGGGCCTCGACGAGCAGGCGCTCCGCTCGAATGACCTGGTGCAAAGCGCCGTGATGCGCGAGTTCCAGGTGCTGGGCGAGGCCGCCCGTCTCGTGACCGAGACCACCAGGCAGCAGCACGCCACCGTGCCATGGCGCCTGATCGCTGGGATACGCAACCGCCTGATCCACAAGTACTTCGATGTGCGCCTTGACGTCGTGTGGGAAACGATCCAACGCGATGTCCCGCTGTTGATCGCGCAGCTCGAGGCGCTGGTGCCCCCCGAGAAGGCGTCAATGATCAGGCGGGGTGTTCTACAGGCAGGGCCTTGCCCGCCTGGCACACGTCATTGAACCCGTGAGACCGCGAAGATCAAGCTACAACTTCCAGACATGATGCGCACACGCTGGTTCCTGATCGCCGCAGCCCTGGCCCTCGTCGCCGGCCTCGCGTCCCTGCTGCTCGGCGCCGTGG
>JAAXUL010000425.1 GCA_013336035.1 Chloroflexales bacterium | reverse complement strand
CATTGGGGGCGAGCTGGGGGCAGGCTGCGGCAGCCCGGGCAGGCCGGTAACCATCCGGATCGGGGCGCTCACCTTGCATACAGTCTGGGACAACAGCCGGGTATGGAACGTCGAGCCGCGCTGGATCTTTTTGCCGCAGGTCAGCCGCTAGCACCCCACATCCCAATAGGCTAACCGCATCGGGCGTTCCCTGGGAGTGCGCGTCTCGCGCGCTCCCAGGCCGCGGTAGCGCGGCTGCATTAGTACTCCTCGCCTACACCCCCCTGTGCCCTTTCTGCCGCCCCGACAGGACTATCAACTCTCTGTAAGGGTCACCCCGCGCGACGTACCATAGGGACACAACTTAAACATCCTGCGGGTCTCATCGCCCGCTGATGGCTTGTTCCAAGCACCTCACTACTACGATCCACCGAGGAACAACCATGCGCGTCCCTCTGCTTGTCGTTGCCATTGTGCTATTGCTCTCGCTGGCCCTGACCCCCTTCACCAGCCAGGCCCACCCCGCGCTCGAGACACCCGCGCCCCCGCAGGACGATGCCCTGATCGCCCCGCCCCCCCCCGCTAGCACGCTCGCGTCTGGCTCCGAGCTGCGCGGCCCGAGCCAGTTCCTGGCGGGCAGCGTGGCGGTGCGCCTGGTGCTGCCCGAGAGCGACGGGTCTGCCGAGCCCTCGACCGAGAGCTGGACCCCCGAGGAGGTCGCCCATGTCACGGGGCAGGCCCAGGCCGCCCTCGACTGGTGGGCCGCCCATCTGCCGCAGGCCAGGCTCAGCTTCCACCTGCGCGTCGACATCGCGCCCACGGCCTACGAGCCGATCACGCACGGGCTGGCGGACGAGGGCCTGTGGATCGCCGATAGCCTGCGCCGGCTTGGCTACGATGGCGCGAGCTACTTCGACCAGATCTACGCCGCCGGCGACGCCAACCGTGACGCCGTGGGCGCCGACTGGACCACCACGATCTTCGTTGTCGACAGCTCGAACCACCCCACGGGCTACTTTGCCGACGGGCGCTTCGCCTACGCCTACATCAACGGCCCGCTGATGGTCGTCACCTCGGACGCGGGCGCCTACGGCACGAACAGGCTCGCCCCGGTGGTCGCCCACGAGTTCGGCCACCTCTTTGGCGCGCTCGACCAGTACGCGGCGGCCCGCATCGCTTGCGACCGGCGCAGCGGCTACCTCAACGCCCCTACGACCAACAGCCAGTACGGCGGCTGTGGCGGCCGAGCGCCGAGCATCATGCTCGAGCCGATGGGCGCCTACACCGGCGGCCAGATCGACGAATCGGCCCAGGCCCAGCTTGGCTATCGGGACAGCGACGGGGACGGCCTGATCGACCCGCTCGACACAGCCCCGGCCCTCGCGCTGACCGAGGCCACGGGCGTCGCGAGCACCGGCCGCCCGATCCTTGCGGGCAGCACCTACGACGAGCCCTTCCCCTCGCTCTACCACCAGCTGGTCACGCTCAACACGATCACGCGCGTCGAGTACCGCGTCAATGGCGGCCTGTGGCTGCCCCTGGCCGCCCAGGACGGGGCCTTCGACGAGGCCGCCGAGAGCTTCGCCGCCGAGCTGCCGCTCTACGACGGCTCCTACGATGTCGAGGTGCGGGCGACCAACAGCTCCGGCACGCTCTCGCCCCTGGCGGCCCGCCACCTGAGCCTCAGCTGGCTCGGCCCGCAGCCCGACTATCACCCGACGGTGCAGGCTATCAGCGATCGCCCCGGCCTGGCCCTGAGCCTCGAGGCTGCCGCGGGCACGACGGCCGTCCAGGTGAGCGAGGACCCGCAGTTCACCGGGGCGATCTGGCAGCCCTTCGTGGCGAGCCTGCCCTTCACCCTCACGGGGGCCGACGGGGCCCACACCCTCTATGTGCGCTTCAAAGACCAGGCGGGGCTCGACTCGCTGCCCTTCGCGCTGCCCGTGACCCTCGACACCGACCCGCCGACGGGGTCGGCGGCACGCGACCCGCACGACCCCTCGCAGCTCATCCTTAGCGCTCATGACGCGACGACCGCCGTGACCGAGGTCGAGATACAGATTGGCGAGGCCGCCCCGGTCTGGCTGCCCTACGAGGCTAGCCTGTCGCTTGGGGCGGGGAGCGAGCAGGCGCCGGTGTGGCTGCGCTTCCGCGACGAGGCCGGCAACACCTCGTCCGCCATCGCGGCCTCGACTGGCTACCAGGTCGCGCTGCCCCTGATTATCCGCTAGCGAGTCCCGCGCTCGCCCTCTGCCCGGGAAAGATCAGCAGGAGCGGGGCCATTGATGACCTTGCCATAGCTGTCGAAGCGCGAGCCGTGGCAGGGGCAGTCCCAGGTCTTCGCAGAGTCGTTCCAGGTCACGACACAGCCAAGGTGGGTGCAGAGCGCCGAGCGGCGGTGCAGCACCCCCTGGTCGTCGCGGTACGCGGCCACTTTCGTCGGCCCCCAGCCGACCACGGCCCCGCTCCCGGCGGGGATCTCGGCCTCGGAGGCGACCTCGCCGCCTTTGAGCAGCTCTGTGTACTGCGATAGCACGTTCAGCCCTTCGCTCACCACCTCGCCGAGGCTGCGCGCCGGCGCGCGCATGGGCGTGTAGAGCTCTGCCCAGGGGTTGGGGATGTCGGCGATCTGGTCGGCGACGATCAGGGCCCCGATCGTGCTGTGGGTCATGCCGATCCCGGTCTGGCCGGTGATCACGTAGACGTGCGGCGAGACTATATCGGGCCCGATCAGCGCCAGGCCGTCGAAAGAGTTCGCCACCTCACCGGACCAGCGGTAGAGCACCTCGCCAGCCATCGGAAAATACGCGCGGGCCCACCGCTCGAGGCGCAGGTAGCGCTGATCCATGTCATCAGCCTGGCCCGTCTTATGGTCCTCGCCGCCGATGATCAGCACATCGTGATCTCCCTCAGCCTGGATGCGGACGTAGTGATAGGGGTCCGCCGTGTCAAAGGCCAGGAAGTTCGGCAGGCTGCCCTTGGGGATGTGGAGACCGATCACATAGGTGAGGGCGGCGCGGATCCGCGTCGAGTAGCCGAGGGCGTCGTTGATCGGCATGTGGGTCGCCAGCACCACCGTGTCGGCGCCGATCACAGGGCCGTCGGTGGTCTCGAGGGTGACGATCGCATCGGCGTTCACGCGGGTGATGTGCGTGCCACAGAAGATCTGGCCGCCCATGCGCTCGATCGCGCGGCTGAGGCCGGCCAGGTACTTAAGCGGGTGAAAGTGGGCCTGCTGGGGGAAGCGCAGAGCTGGGCCGAGGTGCACATCGCTCAGCGTCACCCCGGCGCTGAGCAGCTCGACATCGCGCAGGCCTGCGCCCTTGGCGGCCTCGAACTCATCGACGAGGGTGCGCGGCGTGTCGCCGGAGGCGAGGAAGATGTAGCCGTCCATGCGGGCGAAGTCGCAGTCGATCGCCTCGTCGCGGACGATGCGCTCGATCGTGTCGATGGCGGCCATATGGCTCTCGGCGGTCAGGCGCGCGCCATCTTCACCGCGCAGCTCCGCGGTCTCGGCGTAGCCCTTGTCGACTATGCAAGTCACCTGGGCGGTGGTCTTGCCGGTGTCGCCGCCGCCGATTGGCCCATCGTCAAGGACGGCGACCTGGAAGCCGCGCTTGGCGAGCATGTAGGCGGTCGAGAGGCCGGCGATGCCCGCGCCCACCACCGCGACCCTGACGCGCAGATCCGTGGTCAGCGGAGCATAGCTGGGGATATCTGCGCTCGTGCTCCACACTGAGGCGGTCGGCGTGATCTGACTCTGCACAGGTTTCTCCATTCATAGCGAGCCCGCCCCCGAACGAGTTACCGCGAGGAGGCGGGCGATATACGATCATATGTCGCTCGGGCGAGACCGCTACTAGCGCACCGTGCCGCGGCGGAACAGGTTGACGATACCGAGCAGCACGACGGCGCCGATAAAGGAGACGAGCAGCGCGCTGAGGCTGAAGTCGTTGTTGTTGATCGAGCTGCCGCCGATGCCGAGCAGGTTGAAGAGGAAGCCGCCGAGGAACGCGCCGATGATGCCGACCACGATGTTGAGCACCGCGCCCTGCTGTGCGTCGGTGCGCATCACCAGGCTTGCCAGCCAGCCCACGAGGGCGCCGAACAGGAGCCAGAGGATAAAGTTAATCATTGATCCCTCCGTTGGAGAACCTACGGTGGTTGAGAGCCTGGCCTATCCAGGCCCACACACTCGTGCTCATGCACAAAGTGTTCCAAGACATCAGGCTAATTCGTGATCGTCTCGTCTTCTCCTCTAGGGGCTTGTGCGACACAGCGATATGTCGCGTGCTCGACCGCCGCCTTATACCGCTGGTGCGGTGTACCGCCGCTCAATCGCGGCCCGTATGCGCGCGCGGCTTTCGTATGCGTCCAGTGCCGTATCGGCGGCAATATGCGCCGCTTCCTGTGCTAGCGCGTTGTCCTTCACCGCATCCTTGAACCAGCGCGCGTAGTCGCCCTTCACGAGATGGTACTGCCATGTGTCATCGTCCACCCCGTCGGCGATCTGCAAGAACATCATCAGATTTTGCACCCGCAGGTTCAGCTTCCCCTGCGGCCCCCGGAAGTAGAAGCTGTTGTCCTGCATGTCACCTTCGGCATATTTCCGGATATGCCGCTGGTGCTCGGAGGTCGGCTGGGCGCTGCGCAGGCGCATGGGCTGGTTTCCCGCGCCGCGCTGCCAGAACAGCACCTCGCCCTGTCTTAGGCTCGACGGGCTATCCTGCGGAGGCGTTTCGCCGACGGCATGGCAGAAGGCCTGGAGCGTCGCATTCGGAGACTCGCCGATAATGGCCACGTGGTCGATCGTGGACAGGACTGCTGGGGCCATCAGGTCGGGGTGGACCGTGATATAGAGCATGCCCCAGGGCTGTTGAGGCAGTAGGATGCTGCTTGCGGCGCGGTCTGTGTGTAGCATGTGGTGCGCTTCGTCCACGACAATCCAGTGGGGGCGGCCGGTCCGCCGACGCAGATCCTGGAGCCGCGGCAGCAGGTGGGCGAAGAAGCTGGGTCGGCGCTCTAGCGCGATGCCCAACAGGTTGACGACCACATGCTGGGAGGGATTGGTGAGCAGCGCGATGATCTCGTCCACGGTCGGCTCGTGGCTCGGGTCGCCCAACACCGCCGCCTGCGCATAGGCGCCGTAGTCGCCCTCGGGGTCGATGATGCAGCACTGGTACTCCTGCCCCACAAGCTGATCGAGCAGCGCGGTTGCCAGGGTCGATTTGCCGCTGCCCGAGCTGCCGCTGATGAGCAGGTTCGTGGCGTAGGGGCTCAGGCGCCGCTCGGCGTCAGCGGGCCCCGTGCCGATCAGGAGCCAATACCGCTGGAGCCTGGCATCGTGCTCGGCCAGATCGCTCGCCAGCAGCGCGTCGATCAGCTCGGCCACGCCAGCGCCCCGCTCGGCGCGCGTCACCCAGTCGGCACGCTCTTTGAGCATCGGCAGCGCATTCGCCACGGCGACGCCGCACTCGCACAGGCTGAGGAAGGCGTGGTCGTTTTCGGCGTCGCCGATGCCGACGACATTATGGGGCGAGAGCTTCGCCGCGGCGAGCGCCGCCTGCAGCCCGCTGGCCTTATTCACACCAGCGGGCAGCACCATCACCGCATCCTTGTTAAAGATCACCTGGAGCTCAAGGCCCAGCGAGTGGATGACCTCTAGCGTCGTGGTCGCGTGCGGAGTCCATGTGGCGACGATCGAGCGCCCGACTGACAGCGGCGCGACGCCCCGCGCGCGGAGCGCGGCGACAAATGTTTCCGGCGGCGCCTCGCCGAGCACCTGCTCCCAGTTGTTGGCCGGCGTATAGCGCAGCGCGCCGTTCTCGGCCACGACCTGCTCGAAGAGATCGAGGCGCGGGCAGACCCGGCGCAGATCGTCGAGCTCGCGCCCTGTCACCAGGAAGATCTGCCGCCCGCTGGCGCGCAGCCGCTCAAGCGCACTGATCGTTGGCTCGTCCAGCCGCCCGTCGCGAGCCAGCGTCCCGTCGTAATCAGTTGCAAGCACGAGGTAGCGCATCGAACACGCTCTTTCTTTGCCAGATTGCTGTTTGCTGGCTGTGCGCGGTGCCCATGGCATGCGGTCGTTTGCCCAGGTCGTGCTAGCTCGCCACGGCGGCCTCGACGCCGCCAAGGCTTCGCGCTGCGTATATTGGCACAAAGCGTGCCAGCTGACGACCCGCGCTAGAGCGCGTGCTGTCAAGCTATGTAGGGCACGATCCTATAGGGCCCCACCCCTGCCCCTATGCTACACTGACCCCATGGAAGACCAGGACTCTCTTGCGCGCCGCAGCCGCGAGCTCTCGATCCTGAACACGATCGCGGCGGCGCTGAACCGCGAGATCGATCTGGGGCGGGCCCTCGAGACGGCCCTGGCCCACGTCGCCAGCCTCTGCGGCCTGCGCACCGGCTGGGTCTGGCTGCTCGACGAGGCGGGCGAGGCGACCCTGGCGGCCAGCCGCAACCTGCCCCCGGCCCTGGCCGAGGCCCCCGAGCGCATGTGCGGCAGCTGCTACTGCCTCGACACCTTCCGCGCCGGCGCGATGGGCGGCGCCGCCAACATCAGCATCATCACCTGCACGCGCCTGAAAGGCCTGGTCGAGGGCACCGAGGGCCTGCGCTTCCACGCCAGCGTGCCACTCTATGCCCACGGGCGCCCCCTCGGCGTGCTCAACGTCGCCAGCCCCGACTGGCAGAGCCTCGCCCCCGAGGAGCTGCGCCTGCTCTACACCGTGGGCGACCTGCTGGGCATCGCCGTCGAGCGCGCCCGCCTCTTCGGCCGCAGCGCCGCGCTGGGCGCCCTCGAGGAGCGCAACCGGCTCGCCCGCGAGCTCCACGACACTCTGGCCCAGGGCCTCGCCGCGATCACCCTGCGGCTCGAGGCCGCCGACGCCCTGCTCGAGGCCGGCGCGCCCACCGCGCAGGCCCGTGCGAGCGTGGCCCAG
>JAAXUL010001236.1 GCA_013336035.1 Chloroflexales bacterium | reverse complement strand
GCCCCGGCCCGCCTCGGCGGGCACGGCGGTGGGCGCGACGGTGGGCGCCTCGGTCGGGGCAACAGTTGGCGCGATGGCTGGCGCCTCGGTCGGGGCAGCCGTCGTCGCGGCGGCCGCGGTGGGCGCGGGCACGCTGGTGGGGGTCGCGGTCTGGCCGCTGCATGCCGAGAGCAGCATGGCGAACACGATAAGCGGGAGCAGGGCTTGGATCGTGCGCTTGGTCATCGTTCCTGTCCTCAGCCGTTCAGCGATCAGGCACTAGTCACTGATATCACCGCGCCGGCGTGCGCGCGGGGCGGGCCTTGAGCGCCAACGGTCGTCCCGACTGGAAGTAGCGGTAGGCCAGGAAGGCGGCGAGTCCCCAGACCAGCGTGACAATCAGGCTGCCCTCGGGGCCGAAGTCGCCGCCGCTCAGGAAGTGCGAGGCCCCCGCGGCCGGGCCGAACGTGAACACCGAGGTGAGGTGCGGCTCGATGCCGCTCACCGGCACGCCGACGTGAAGAGCAGCGGCGTGGGGAGGGTGTAGACCTGCGCCACCTGCTCGTTGGTGTAGCTCATCGCGCCCTCGATAATCACCGGCCCGCCCTCGTCGTCGGCAATGGTGGCGGGCGTCAGCCCGAAGGCGCCAGCGGGCGAGGGTGCCGCGGTCGGCGCGCCAGCCTCGGGGCTGGACGCAGGGGCGGTGGAGACCGCGGTGGGTGTCGGGACGGGGGCGCTGTTGGCGCAGGCGCTGAGCAGCAGCGCGAGCACGGCGAAGAGGAAGATCCGTCGTTGTGCGATCACCATGCGTTCTTTCTAGCTCATTGGAGCGTACGACTAAGCAGTGTGGGAAGGTCAACCTGGCGGCTACGGCCCAGGCACGATCAGGCGCGTCAGCACGGCCTGGAGCTCGCCGGCCGGGCCATCGCGCTGCATCACCGCGTCGGCACCAGCGGCCATCATCATCGCTTCGTGCCGGCTCGACTGGACGAAGACCAGACAGCGCGCCGGCTGGTGGCCCGTCTTGATCGCGGCGATAGCGCTTCGCGCCAGCTTCGCTAACAGGGCCTCGGACTCCTCAGGGAGCAGGTTGGCGTCGATCACCACTAGCTCGGGGTGGTGTGCCTCGATCTGCCTCACGGCGGTCAGGCCATCGCCGATCGAGGCGAGCACCTTGATGGCGGGGCAGACCGACAATGAGGTTCGCAGCGCCTGCTGCATCACGCCTGGGCGCGAGACCACGATCGTTAGAACTGCGTGCCGGTGATCCATGGCAGAAGCCTCTACCGCTGCGCATATCCGTCATTGGAACAGCCGGTGTGTCGCATCGCCTGGTGTGGGCGGCGAGCGCGAGCCGACAGGCAAGCCAAGGCAGCGCTCTTGTGCTCAGAAGCAAGTGTGGTTGTAGTATCAGCATTCGTTGCCGCTGTCACAAGCGATGAATGGTGTGTCTTTGGCTCAACAAAACGCCCCCTACACTTGTAGGGGGTCACGAGTCATCGCGGCGACGTGGGGCCGACTGCTGTCAGTCGGGGGCGGGCGGCCCGAAGCGCTCGCGCGCGAGCAGGGCGACCTGGGTGCGGTTGGTGACGTTCAGCTTCGCCAGAATACTGCTGATGTGGGCGCGCACCGTCGTATTGCAGATGCTCAGGCTCTGGGCGATCTGCTGGTTCGAGAGGCCATCGGCCAGCAGGTGCAGCACCACCTGCGCATGCTGGGTGAGGTGCTCGAAGCCTGGGGCTGCGTGGGCAGGCTGTGTGAACACCTGGGCGATCTCGCGCGGCAGCGACAGCGTGCCCTGATAGACGCTGCGGATCGCGCTCAGCAGCTCCTCTGGCGGGGCGGCCTTGAGCAGATAGCCGAGAGCGCCGGCCTGGATCGCGGCCTGCACCTCGGCCCACTCGGCGAAGCTGGCCAGGACGAGGATGCGGGCTGCTCCTGTCTGATCTGCCGGATCGCCTCGATCCCTGTCAGAACCGGCATCAGCATGTCCATCACGATCACGTCGGGGCGCAGCGCCCGCACCAGCTCGACGGCTTCCCGCCCGTTGGTCAATGGCTCGGCACAGTCGCCTCTGCGCGCCTCGCCCACAAGGTAGACAGCGGCTCAGCCAGGTGGCCATACTTGTCTAGAAGCTTAGTGTCGTTCTAACAGCTCGTTAATACGCGCTCTGATGCCCTACATTGGTTCTCATACTGTTTAGGCGGCGGCCTGCGCGACAGCCGCCTCCGTTCTGCTTCGCTTTGCGCTAGCGACGCCTGGCGCCAGGGGCCAGATGCGAGAGCGCGCGCTCCCACACGCGGAGTACCAGCAGATGGCCGCCGTCTGGCACCATCTCCAGACGGGCATTCGGGAGCTGCTTCTGCCACCAGCGGCCGTGGCGCGAGCCTGCCACCGGGTCTTTCGCGCCGTAGAGCAACAACGTCTTGACCTGCACCTCGCCTGGCTCAAAGCCCCAGGGTCGCAGGCAGTAACTCAGAATATCAGCTGCCATACCAACAGCACCTTGGGCGTAGGCCTCGCCCAGCATCATCCCCAGCCGCTCGCGCGCGCCCGGCAATGCCAGTGCTTCCTGGTCAGCCGGGCTTACGGCGAGCGGGGCGAGCG
>JAAXUL010000424.1 GCA_013336035.1 Chloroflexales bacterium | reverse complement strand
TCCTCACAGCGCTGCGATTCCTCTCGCCAGCATACCTGTTCGGCGCCGCTCTGGCAACCTGCGCTCACCCTTCTTGATCGCCCTCCTGATTCCCCATCACCATGCAGAATTAGATGCGATAGCCCTGCGGATATGGCAGTGAACTTCCCCGAGACGGTCCCTGCGCACCTGCGCTCCGCCGAGCACCGCAGCCTCAAGAATCGCTGGTTCGACGCGGTCCTGATGGGCCGCACCACCTACGAGGTGGGGCTGAAGGAGGGCATCGCGAGCCCCTACCCCACGCTGCACCAGTATGTCTTCTCCCGCAGCTACAGCGAGAGCCCCGACCCGCAGGTAACCCTCGTTTCAAGCGACGCGGTGGAGGCGGTGCGGACGCTGAAGCAGGAGGACGGCAAGGCGATCTGGCTCTGCGGCGGGGGCGCTCTTGCCACCACCCTGCTGACGGCGGGCCTGATCGACCGGCTCATCCTCAAGCTGAATCCGGTGGTGTTTGGCTCGGGCATCCCGCTCTTCGCGCCGGTCGTCACCCAGGTGCTCACGGAGCTGACCGACCATAAGCGCTACCCGAGCGGCCATATGGTGCTTCACTACCGCCTGAAGCACTGAGCAGGCCGCAAGGTTGGGGGAGACTCAGGGCAGGAGGATCACTGATGCCGAAGCATG
The DNA here is from genome assembly GCA_013336035.1 of Chloroflexales bacterium. Classification (GTDB taxonomy): domain Bacteria; phylum Chloroflexota; class Chloroflexia; order Chloroflexales; family Chloroflexaceae; genus CAIWXH01. The sequence continues at coordinate 6,264 of JAAXUL010000424.1, read as the reverse complement.
TGCTGTTCATCCACGGCGCTGGGGCGGGTGCCTACGCCGAAGATAGGGTGCTGGCGCAGAGCCTGCGCGAGGCACTTGGGGGCGCCTACGAGCTGCACTATCCCCAGATGCCCGATGCGGGGGCGCCCGAGTACGGGGCGTGGCAGCGCCGGATCGCGCAGGAGCTCGCCGCGCTGGGCGGCCCTGTCGCCTTGGTCGGACACTCGCTGGGCGCCTCGGTGCTGCTGAAGTACCTTGTTGAGGCGCAGCCCGCGCAGCCAACCTCTGGGCTGTTCCTCACCGCGACGCCCTTCTGGGGCGCCCCGGATTGGGAGGTGGACGAGTACCGCCTGCCCGAGAGCTTCCCGGCCCGGCTCCCGGATGGGCTGCCCCTGTTTCTCTACCACTGCCGCGACGACGAGGTCGTGCCGTTCGCCCACCTCGGGCGGTACGCGCAGCAGCTGCCCTGGGCGACAGTTCGCGCCATTGATCGCGGTGGCCATCAGCTCAACGTCGACCTGTCCGCGGTGGCGCACGACATCGAGCGGCTCACGGCAGGCGGGTAGGCGCCGTGACCATCGCTATGGCGAGCCTGGGGATCGGCGAGGCCGGAGCCCTGCTCTTCGGACACCGTACCTGTAACGTGCGGGGCGATGGGCTCGGTGCTTGATGCGAGCGAACGCCTGTGCTGCACTTCGACCAGCCTGTTCGCTGACGAAAGGCCTTTCCTGGTTCAGCCTTGAGGACCCGGGCGATGGAGGAAGAGAACTGATGGCGTACAGTGAGGCACTGGCCCAGCGCGTGCGGGCGCTCCTGCCCGCACAGGGTGAGGTTCGCGAGCAGAAGATGTTCGGCGGATTGACGTTTATGCTGCGCGGCAATATGTGCTGCGGCATCCTCGGCGATGAGCTGATGGTCCGCGTTGGCCCTGAGCAGGTTGGGTCCGCCCTGGCGCAACCACACGCCCGCATGATCGACTTCACCGGCCGCCCGATGAAGGGCATGGTGATGGTGGCGCCAGATGGGGTGGCAGCCGACGAGGGTCTGGCGGGGTGGGTAGGGAAGGGCGTCGCCTTCGCGGCGTCGCTGCCCGCGAAATAGTCTCTGCCCCTGAGCCTGGAGTGCGCTGCCTGCCAACGGCGGCGCAGCCGCTCACGGCTTCGCCTCGCTCGCGCCGCGATACACGGCGCGCAGGGCGGGGCGTAGGCTGATGTCAACGCGCAGGTCGGTGCTGTCACACCACTGGTCGATCCCGCCGATCAGCCGCCCCGCCGCAAGCTGCCGCACCTCCTCCGAGGAGATGTGCGCCTGCAAGGCCTCGGCGAAGCGCTCGCCGTGGATGACCCGGAACGGACGGTCGTGGAACGGCGAGACCATCTCCGGCAGCGGCGGAGTGAGCCCGAGGGCGTTCTGCATACGGGCGATCACGCGATAGGCGTCCGCCAGCGCCGCTTCACGCTCCTGCCAGGTTGAGGCCTGCTGGGCCCGCCAGAGCAGCGGTAAGAGCTCGGCCGCGCAGGCGAGTTGCTGGAACGCGCTGCCGAACCACTTCGGGTAGGGCGCGTAGCGGCGCTCGATCAGAAAGCACAGGCTCATTACATCCCGGACGAGACGTGATCCAATCAGTGCCGAGCCCAGCTCATCCCCGACGTAGCCCGCCCGCGGCATCAGGTGCTCCTCCTGGCCGATGCGCGTCCAGACGGCGGCGAGCAGGTAGAGCCAGACGTCGCGCGGGTAGTAGACCAGGCGGGCACGCAGCGCCGTCAGCTCGCCGGCGTCGTCGTGGTAGACCGCTCCGGCAGTCACCTCCAACAGCCGCTGTGAGGGGACGGTCAGCCAGTCGACCGCGCTCAGCGGCGCGTCGCTCTCGTAGCGCAGGTGGTCCCAGCAGAATGCCCGACAGGTTGTGAGCCACACAGCCTCATGGCGGGGAACCGACGATCGCCCCATAGTCGCAGACTCGTCCCGCTGGTGGCCGGGCTCGCTGAGCCTGACCGGGAAGCCGGCGAAGGCCGGCGGCAGCTCGCGCCCCAGGATCTCCCGCATGACGGATGCCAGATGCGCGTCGGTATCGCGCAGGAAGAGCTGTAGGTGCGGCCTCCAGTCGTGGTCCATCGACATCGGGGTGTCGAAGCCGAGCACCTCGCTGCCGGGGCCGATGCGCGCGGCCGCGTAAGGCAGGCGAGGGAAGTGGGCGGCCAGGATCGGCCGCACCGCTTCAAGATAGAAGCGTCGGCAGAGCTCAAGCCCGGGAACAAAGCTCATGCGTTGCCTGGCCCTCCCGGGCCCCTGATAGGCCTCACAAGGCTCACACCATCCCCTGGACAGCCCAGGCTCTGGCAGTGAGCGCGATGGAGCCGTCGGCGGCGGCAGGGAGGCACGCCTGCAACCGCGCGCGGATCTGCTCGCGCGCTTCGTCGTCCAGCGAGGCGAGGTAGGTGGGTGCGGCGCCCTGCTTGCCGAGAAATGGCAGCCAGTACTCGTCGAAGTCGCGGAACACGGTTGGTATGTCGATCGCCCGAACGGCGACCGAGCGCAGGCCAGCATCCTGGAACAGTGCCGTGAGCGGCTCCGGTTGGCAGAGCGGGAAGCGCTCAGCCTGGTCGAGCGAGGCGTCCTCCGGCCGCACTGCGACGGCCGCATCCCAGAAATGCCGCATCATCTCCATGCCGCCACGGTAATCCCAGATATAGGCGGCAACCTTCCCCTGCGACCGTGTCACGCGCGCCATCTCTCGCGCCATCGCGCCGGCGTCTGGCACGAAGTTCAAGACCAGGCCGGAAACCGTTACGTCGCGGGATGCCGTTGGCCAGGGCAATGCCGCGGCATCGCCCACCTCAAACTGGACCCGCTGGGCGGTGATCCCCGCCTGTGCCGCGGCGAGGAATCCCTCGGAGCGGTCGATGGCGAAGACGAGCTTCGGGTTGGCGACGGCGAGGATGCCCTCGACCAGCGCGCCGGTCCCGCAGCCCACATCACCCCACGTCTGCCCGGCGGGGACGGCGAGCCACTCGAGGAACGACCGCGCGACCAGGCGGCTCCACCGTCCCACGTAGCGATCATACGGGCCACCCAAGCCCCAGGCTTCTTTTGCGTGCTCAGTCATCCTGCTCTCCGTGCGGGCCAGTGTCCGGGCGGACGGCTACTTGGCTGGGGGCGGGCTGCAATCTGTAGGCTGTGGGCGCCGCTCAGTGGAGCCGGGCGAAGGCTCGCACGGGGAACGTGCCAATGCCCTGGATCTTTGGCGGGATAGCGCTGAAGCTGAAGCCCTGGTCGGGCAGAGCGGCCAGGTTGGTGAGGTGTTCGACGATCAGGTGATCGGCCGGCGCCCGGTCTCGGTATCGTCGCAGGCCCTCAGCGACGTCGCCGGCTGCCCTCCTCACGCAGGTCCAGGCGAAACACCAGCAGGTCGCGCTTCTGGATGCCGTTCTCAAACAGCGGGCGCCGCTCGTACCAGAAATAGTCGTGCCGCACGTGATCCATGCGCAACCCGCACTTCTGGTAGAACGCGATGTTGCCAATGCTGCTGTTCGCCGTCCCGACGATCAGCTGCTGCTTGCCGCGCCGTCGGGCCTCATCGGCCAGCAGCTGGACAAGCCTGCGCCCCAGGCCGCGCCCCTGCTGATCGGTGGCGACGGCCAGCTCCAGGATCTCGGCCGGGTCGCCCTGCCAGCGCATGGTGGCGGCGCCGACGGGCTCGCTGTTGAGGTCAGTCCGGTAGACCGTGTCGGCCATGTGGTTCAGGCTCCAGCGCAGCGACGGCTCCGAGGGCTCGGCGAGCAGGAGGAGCGGCACGACGGCCTCAATCTCCCGTCCCCGTACCTCCACCAGCATCAGCTCCACGAGCGTGCCTCCGTGCTCAGCAGCGTCCATCTACCGGGTGCTCATCGTGGCTCTGTAACCTTGACGGCTGCGCGAACAGGATCATAGCACGGTGTGCCTGCGCTGCGCAGCGTGGAAGCACGTATCACACCATGCGACGGCATCGTCACCTCGTCGCCACGATGCAGTAGATCCGCCCGTTCTGGTCATCGCTGATGTAGAGGGCGCCGTCGCTCCCGACGGCGACCCCGGCGGGCCGGCCCCAGGCCTCGCCACACGACTGTCCTGCATCATGCTGAAACCCGGCGAGGAATGGCGTGGCCGCCACCGACTGCCCGTTTTCAATCTGGATCCGCACCACCTCACAGGGCGCCGGCGGCATGAGGTTCCACGAGCCGTGGAGGGCGATGAAGATGTCGCCCTGGTAGGTGCTACCCGCTTGAAGGCGTGTAGCGACAAAAGCGGCGACACCTGATCGGCAGTTGGCCGTAGGCGGTGCAGACCTATGCCTGTTCTGCGGCTTGACAGGGCTGGTATGCTGGTAGTGTCACACACATGTTCGTATTCGTTCGCAGTCTGCGCTCTGGCAGCACGCCCGGCCGCCACGGCGGACAAGACGCCGCGCATCGCCGAGCGCGTGGCGGCTCAGCTCCAGCTCAATCGCTTCGTCGTGAGCAAGGTCGAGACGGCTGATCTCCAGCCAGCCCCCGCCGTCTGTCTCCTTGCGCACCCGTCCCAGTGAGTCCCACCTCGCCTACCGCATCGAGTTCGAGGAGTGCACAGCCTCACCCTTCGGGTGCACCCAGATCCATCGCCGGGTACGTGCTGCGCCGTTGGCGCAGAAAGGAGCTCATGCCGGCACCCAAGAGGGGAGCGCACGCGGGACGGAGCCTAGCGATAGCCGGTGGCATCGGCGCGCTTACCCGGATCCTGTACCTCGACCATGTAGCGCCAGGCGTCGGGCCGCGAGCCATCGAGGTCGGTGAAGCCGTAGACCTGGGCGAGCTGCCCACTGGAGAGCGACTGCCCGTTCCAACGCGCGACCTTGGGGTCGGCGGCCAGCGCGGCGACCGCCCGCCCGACGAAGCGCGGCGTCTCGGAGATCACAAAGTGCGGCTGGTGCGCCGTCGCCTCGCGCCAGTTCTCCTCGCTCACGCCAAAGGCGGCGAGCATCAGCTCCGAGCGCAGCCATCTCGACCACGAGGCCGCCGGGTTGGCGCAGCAGGAGCGGCAGCGCGAAGTGGTTGGTGATAACGCTGCGCGTCAGCTTCGCTAACAGGTGGGTGTCGACGGCCAGACGCAGCAGCCGCAGCCCGCGCTCCAGCGAGTGCTCCCAGACCGGCTTGTCCCACTCGAACAGCTTCTCGCCGCCCCAGATATCGTTGACGAGCAGGTCGAGCCACCCCCGCTCGCCGTCGATGCGCTCGACGAGCCGCTGGACCTGCTCTGGCTCGAGGTGGTCAACCGCCAGCGCGATGCCGTGCCCTCCGGCCTGGGTCACGAGCTCAGCCGTCTCCTCAATCGTCTCGGGGCGGTCGTACTCCGAGCGCTGCGCCCGGGTCGTTCGCCCGGTCACATAGACCGTCGCGCCCGCGGCGCCGAGCTCCACGGCGATGCCACGGCCACCTTGCCGCTCAGGGCTTGCTCCATCAGGCACCTCGCTTTCTCTGTCGCGCCTCCGCTCTGCGGTTATACGGTGCGGCAGCGCTGGCCGCCTGCGACCTTCGGCCGATTGTGGCTGTCGAATCTGCGGCGTGCTGTGCGACTATTCTCGGAGCCACCAGTGACGAGCGGCCGAAACGATGAAGCCCTGAGCCGCCCGCTCGCACCGAGCCACTCTGGCTCTCTAGCGTTTCGAGTGCATGAAGGAGGAACCGTGACGACACACACGCAGCCCAAGCCGGCCGGCACGCCTACCTGGGTCGACCTGACCACCCCCGAACTCGACGCGGCGCGCGACTTCTACCACGCCGTGTTTGGCTGGGAGTACGACATCGGCGTCCCCGAGTACGGCGGCTACACGAACGCTCGGGTTGACAGGCGGATCGCCGCCGGCCTAGGCGGCCCGATGCCTGGCGCCCCGCCGGTGCCCGCCACCTGGAGTCTCTACTTTGCCACGAACGATATCGAGGCCGACGTGGCCCGGGCGGCGGAGCTGGGCGCGAAGGTGCACGTCCCGGCGATGAGCGTGGCCCCCTTTGGCAGCATGGCGGTGCTGGAGGACCCGACCGGGGCCCCGTTCGGCTTCTGGCAGGCGGGCGAGCACATCGGCTCGCAGGTCAACGACGAGCCAGGCTCCGCCGCCTGGTACGAGCTGTACTCGCCCAACGCGCAGCAGGCCCGCGACTTCTACTGCGCCCTGCTCGGCGCCACAGCTGACCCGATGCCGGGCGGCCCCGAGTACTACGTATTCAAGCGCGGCGAGCAGCAGCTCTGCGCCGTGATGCAGATCGACCCGGCCTG
>JAAXUL010001235.1 GCA_013336035.1 Chloroflexales bacterium | reverse complement strand
CGCGCTCCTGCGGGACGTCCTCGGCCCGGCCCTCGCGCCCGCGTCGCCGGGAGGGCCGCTCAACGACGCGGCCATCGTCGAGGTCGCCGGGACGCGCGTCGCCTTCACCACCGACTCGTTCGTCGTGAGCCCGATCCGCTTCCCGGGTGGCGACATGAACGCCTATCTCACCTACGCCGCGATGATGGGCGCCGGGCTCGCCCAGGCTATGTCGGGGGGCAGATCGGCCGCCGGGAGGAAAGCCAGCGCCGCGCCGGGCGCCTTCGGGCGCCGCGCCGCAAGGGCAAACCACCAGCCAGCCATGCGCGCCGTCAGGCCGCTCAGGCGCGCCGGGGTCGACGGCAGCGGGCTCGGGCCAAGCAGCACGCTCACCATGCGGTTGATATAGTGGTAGAAGACCGCCGTGCCAATCATCTCAGGGGCCTCGCTCGCCCCAAAGGGCGGGCTGCGCAGCTCGGGCACGCTGGGCGAGCGCGTCGCCGCCGCCCAGGCGATAGCGGCGCGCATAGCCGGGTCGGCAAGAGCGCCGTCGCCCGACCCGCGCACATGGGCGGCGGCGGCGTGGGCCCCGGTCGCGTGCAGCATCACCGCGTGCGCGTCGACGCAGTATGGGCATTGGTTAATGCGCGAGACCGTGACGGCGACCGCCTCCTTTATCGCGCGCGGCACCCGGCCGACCAGCTCGATCTCGCGCGCGACCATCCAGGCGCCAGCCAGCAGCGCCGGGGCCGGCGCGTGCAGCAGGAACGGCTCGACCAGGGCCCCGAAATCACGCCGGATCTGCCGATAGATGGGCGCCCGCGCGCCGGCCGGCACAGAGCGCAGATACTTGATCGCCACGTCGCGGCCTCCCTCGTTAAATGCTCGCAAGCCCTAAGGAGGCGTTTCAGGGAGGGCAAGCTCTCTCTGAGACCCCCTCTTAACGAGCGGCGGTCAGGTCGATATCCGGGCGCTGCTGCCGGAGCCAGGCGCGCAGTCGCTCGAGCTCGTTGCGACGCTCGAGGTAGCTGATCAGCTCGCGGGCGCGGGCCGCCTTGCCTCTGCCGGGCAGATTGTCGGGGTCGATGCCCAGATCGAAGCAGGCGGCCCCCAGCTCCTCGCTATCGAGTCGCTCGGCCAGGAGCAGCCGCAGCTGGCTGGGCGGCAGCAGGGGCGTCGCGCCGGGCCGCGCCGCGGCGCCTGGCGGCGTCCGCGCCAGGCCGCCCTTCTCTAGCACGTGGAACACATACTCGGCCGCGTTGCGCGCCGCCAGGCGCTGGCTCTCATCCTTGGCCTGGCCCTTCGCCCCATCGGCCCAGTCCGAGATCGCCTTGACCAGGATCCAGTCGGCCCTCTGGCTCTGCGCCGCCGCGTAGAGCCCCGCCCCCTCCATCTCGCCGCCGATCGCCTCGGGCTCGAGCTGGCCCAGCTGGGCGCGAAAGTCGTGGTTATCGACCAGCTTGTCGCCCGAGAGGATCAGGCCAAAGTGCGGCGGCGCCCCGCGCCAGTCGTCGCGCCCGGCGCGAAAGCGGTCGAGCAGCCAGGCCGTCGCCGAGGGCCGGTCGCCGCGCGCGCGCAGCTGGTAGTCGCCCAGGCTGTCGGTCCCGACCCGCTGCAGCTCGTAGAGCATCAGCTGGCGGGCGACAAGGATATCGCCGATCTGCTGGCGCCCGGGGGCGACGCCGAAGGCGATGCCGAGCATAATGATCGCGGCCGGCCTGAGGGCCGCGATCCCGGCGGCGACGGTGAGCAGCGATCCGCCCGGCCCACCGGCGCCCATCTCTGAGCGGACGAGCATGGCGCGGGCTCCGCCGATGAGGCCCAGGTCGCGGTAGGTTTTATCGCCAAGGAAGGTGGTCTGAAATGACCGCCCGTGGCGCTCGGCGAGCGCATCCCGCACCGCGTCGGTCTCTACATCGGTCACCGTCACCAGCAGCACATCGGCGCTCGGGCCGGTCGTAGCTTCCATCGCGCGGCTCCTGTGCAAGCGTACCTACGGTATTTGTACCGGGCGGGCCAGCTCGTCGAGAGCCGCGCGGGCCTCCGACGCCTCGCGGCGCATCCCCAGGCGCTCGAACAGGTCGAGGGCGGCGTGCAGCTCGGCCCCGGCGCGGGCGCCATCGCCGCGGCGCGCGAAGAGCCGGGCGGTCACCAGATGACACTCGGCGAGCCGCCGCCGGTCGCGGTAGCGCGCGGCGATAGCGCGGCAGTCTGCCAGAGCCGTCTCGGCGGCGTCGAGGTCGCCCTGGCCCAGGTCGATCAGCGCCAGCTTGAGCGTGTTGCCGGCGACCGATCTAATATCGTTGATCCGCCGGGCATCCTCGAGCGACGCCAGGTAGAGCTCGCGGGCCGCGGCCACCTGGCCCTGCTGGAGCAGCGCGGTCGCCAGCCAGCGCCGGTTCACCACGTACTTCTGGCCGTCCAGGGCCCGCGAGAGGCCGAGCAGCTCGCGCCAGTGCGCCTCGGCCGCCGCCAGGTCGCCCAGGGCCCGCGCGTAGAGGCCATGGGCGTGGCCGTACTCGAAGGCCGCATCGTCGCGCGAGGCCGGCCGCACCGCCAGGGCGGGCGCGGCCCCGTCCGCCGAGGCCTGGAGGCGCTCGCGGTACAG
>JAAXUL010000423.1 GCA_013336035.1 Chloroflexales bacterium | reverse complement strand
TCATCTGGCCAGATGAGGTTTCGCTGGGCGCCTTTTTCAGGTACAGTGAAGCGGCGCAGTGGCAGGCTTCGGCTCCCGCACCCTATCACCTGCTGAGCGTGAGAGAAGGTCTGGTTGAGGAGCAGAACTGTGGCACATACGTGGGATACGAGCGCGATCTCCGACCAGCGCGGCCGGCTGGCGGTCATCACGGGTGCGAGCAGCGGGATCGGGTACGAGGCGGCGCTGACCCTGGCCGGGAAGGGCGCCCGGGTCATCCTCGCGGTGCGGAGCGAAGAGCGAGGCGCCGACGCCGCGGGCCGTATCCATGCGGCCCACCCGCAGGCGCAGGTGGAGGTCCTCCCGCTGGACCTGGCCGACCTATCCAGTGTCCGGCGCTTTGCAGAGGAGCTCCTGGGGCGGCGCACGCCGCTGCCGCTGCTGATCAACAACGCCGGGGTCATGGCCCTGCCCTACCGCCGCACCGTGGACGGCTTCGAGCTCCAGTTCGGCACCAACCACCTCGGCCACTTTGCGCTCACCGGCCTGCTGTTGTCGGCCATCCTTGCCGCCCCGCAGGCCCGCGTGGTGACCGTGAGCAGCGGCGCCCATATGAGCGGGCGCATCGCCTTTGACAACCTCGACGGCACGCGCGGCTACCAGCGCTGGGTGGCCTACGCGCAGAGCAAGCTGGCCAATCTGCTCTTCGCCTACGAGCTCCAGCGGCGCTTTGCCGCCGCGGGTGCCGGCGCAATCAGCCTGGCCTGCCACCCCGGCTACGCGAGCACCGAGTTGCAGACGGCGGGCCCTCGCATGGATGGCTCAGCGCTCGGGGTGCGGCTGGCGCAGACCGTGAACCGCCTCTTCGGCCAGAGCGCGGCGATGGGCGCCCTGCCGACGCTCTACGCCGCCACAGCGCCCGAGGCCTATGGCGCTGACTACATCGGCCCTATGGAGCTCGGCGGGATGCGCGGCGCCCCTGGACGCCAGCTCTCGAGCGCCAGGTCCTACGACCCGGCCCTCGCTCAGCAGCTCTGGGAGGTCTCGGAGCGGCTGACCGGTGTGCACTATGATCTGACGACGACCCGTGTGGACACAGCGCAGACTCACGGGTGAGGGCTGAGGTTCAGCAGGGGATATGTGCCGCATCCAAGGGCACGCGATGGGCGGGCTGATCTGGCTGGAGCTGCTGAAGCGCCACCTCGAGCGGCTGCCGCGCCGCGCTATTCTCGACCTCGTTATGAGCCCTGACCGGAGCGCCTGACGCCCCGTGCGGTGGCACCTGCTTTGCGAACTGCCGGCACAACAGCACTGGAGCAACGAGCCGGAGGATAATGATGTCTGGTTGGGAATCGGGTTTTGCCGAGGTGCAGGGCTTGGGCATCCACTACACCCGCACCGGTGGGCATCTGCCGCCGCTCGTGCTGGCCCATGGCATCGGCGATGACGGGCTGTGCTGGACCACCGTGGCCGAGGCCCTCGCGCCCATCTTCGATGTCGTCATGGTTGACGCCCGGGGGCACGGGCGCTCGGCGGCGCCACTCCAGGGCTACGGCCCCGCCGAGCAGGCCACAGACCTGGGCGGCCTGATCACGGCGCTGGGGCTGCGCCAGCCGGTGGTCCTCGGCCACTCGATGGGGGCCATGACCACGCTGATGCTCGCCGGCACGGCGCCCGACATGCCGCGTGCGATCCTCCTTGAGGATCCCCCGCCGTGGTGGGTGCGTACCGTGACATCAGCATTGGCCGAGCGGGAGCGCCGAGTAGCCACGCGCGTCGCGATGGCAGAGCTCAAGCGGAAGACGCGCGCGGAACTGATCGCCGGTCAGCGGACAGTCGCCCCCACCTGGCCGGAGGCCGAGCTCGAGCGCTGGGCCGACTCAAAGATCCGCTTTAGCCCCAACATCCTCAGCCTCTTCACTGATGGAGCCGAGGCCAGGGTAGACTGGCCGGCGGTGCTCGGCCAGATCAGATGCCCTGTGCTGCTGATCACCGGTGACCCTCAGGCCGGCGCCCTGGTGACGCCGGAGGATGCGGCCACCCTGCGTGACCTTATCCCCCAGGCGCAGGTCGCGCATATCGCTGGAGTGGGCCACAGTATCCGCCACGACCAGTTTGCGCGCTACATAGACATCGTCCGCGGGTTTCTCGACACGGCGGTCGGCGCACCGTAGGACCCGGCGATCACTGACCAGGCGCAGCGCGCTTGACACAGGTTCATCACCATGTCCGGGGAGTCAGGCCACGTCGTGAGTTCTGGAGTTGCGGCAGCGGGCCTCACCAGGCGGTAGTGTGATGCCGCCTCACGGCAAGGGGCGAAGCGTCACATGCGTGACCCGCCTGAGCTGGGAAGCGGGCATGCCGCTGGTCGCGGACGCAATTGTCGGCACCTGGCCGAGCCGATCACTCAGCGGGTGCCGACGATGGTCTTTGCGGATGATCGGCTGGGGGCAGCGATGGGACGCTCCTCGTGACGGTGACGGCGCTACCAGGTACAACGATGATCGTGCTGGTGGGCGTCGATCTTCCTGACGTACGACCCTCTTCCTCGTCGTCCTCCCCTGCTACTTCCTCATCGTCCTCATCCTCATCCTCGTCCTCGTCCTCATCTTCGTCCTCTTTCGCTGACGCATCCCCCAGCAGCTTGTCGATCTCCTCGACGGCCAGGCGCTGGGTCGCGGGCAGCACGTGGGCGTAGGTGTTCATCGTTGTACTGATCTGGGTGTGGCCGAGGATATCCATCACGACGCGGTGATTCACCCCCTGGGCGATCAGCAGGGTGGCGCAACTATGCCGCAGGTCGTGGAAGCGGATCGTTGTGGGGAGCCCCACGGCCTCGAGTGCCTGCTTGAAGGTTCGCACGACATTGTGCGGCTCAAGCGGCGTGCCCCGTCCTGAGACAAAGACGTAGCCCGTCTCCACCCACTCCTGCGCTGCGGCCCGCTCGTGCTCCTGGCGGATCTGGTGTTCCCGGAGCACCTTCAGGAGGACCTTGGGCAGCGCGATCGTGCGGAGGCTGGAGGCCGTCTTCGGCGCGTCGCGGTGCAGCTTTCCGCTATACCGCTGGAGCGACCCGGTAATGCGAATCGCCGCCGCCTGAAGGTCTACGTCCTCCCAACGAAGCCCGCAGATTTCGCCCCGGCGGAGCCCCAGAGAGAGGGCCAGTCGGTAGAGCGCCTCGAGCCGATGCCCGCGGAACTGCTCAATCAGGCGTCGTGCCTCCTGCTCGTTCAGCGGTTTCACCGTGAATGAGGTAGAGCGGGGTGCGTCTACCAGGGTGGCGACATTGCGCTGGACGTAGCCGCGGCGCATCGCCACATTGAGCGCCTTGCGCAGGACGGCGCGCAAATTGGAGACCGAGCGGGGCGAGAGGCCGCTGGCAGCGGCGCTGTTCAACATGACCTGGACGTGATCGGGGGTCAGCTTGGTCAAGGGGAGTTTGCCCAGGTGGGGGACCAGGTAGCGTTCGACATCGCCCTTGTACTTGATGTAGGTGCGGGGGCGGTTGAGCCGCTTCACGCTGTGCTCCAGCCAGTGCTCCAGAAACTGCTGCACATGCTGCTGCTCAGGGAGGAGATTGATGCCGGCGGCTAGGTCACGGTGGAGCGCCTTGAGCTTCTCGGCGACCTCCTTGCGGGTCTTGCCGTAGACAACCTTGCGGCAGCGCTTGCCGTTGTGCCAACCGAGGTCTACATTGGCGCACCACTTCCCATCGCTCTCGCGCTGGTAGATGCCGCCCTCGCCATTGCCACGTCGTGATCCCATGATGTGTGGTCCTTCTCTCGGCTAGGGGTGATATTCGGTGTGGGCTTCGACCCATGCCGCCAGCGCGGCGAACGGGATGCGGCGCGCGGTGCCGCAGACGACAACGGGCAAGATGCCGGCGCTCAGCAGTTCATAGACTTTCGAGCGGCTCAGGCTCAGCAGGCGCGCGGCCTCATCGACACGAAGGAGCAGCGGCTGGGTGGTCGGGCTAGTGGATGGTTCGCGGTTCATTGCCGTGGTATCGCTTCTCAAAGACGAGTATCAGTGCTTGGCCAAGCCTCGCTACGATACCAACGGGCGTGAGGGTTATACAAATTAGGCGGCTGTCCCTCCTGGACCTGGGTCTCCTTCCACAAACCCTGTGGATGCCGATGGATCAGGATCGTCCCAGACCAGCTCGCGCCAGTTGGTCGGGATCACGCCCGCGATCAGCGCCTGCGTGATCATGCCCTGATGCCGATGGTCAGCCCGCAGGACGTGGTGATAGCGGCAGAGGGTCCGCAAATTCGTCAGATCGTTCGAGCCCAGCTTCCCGCTGACGATGTGGTCGATGTGCGCCGCTGCGAGGGCGACCGGATGCTTGCCATACGGGTACTGGCACAGCCCGCCGTCGCGCGCCCAGACCTGGCGGCGGAGCGCCCGCCACAGCTCGCGCGGGAGTCGTTTTCGTGGCATCGACTTCTCTCCTGCTGAGAGAGACAGAGCGCACGTACCTGGTGCGCTCTGCCCGCCTCGACTGCGCAGCAGCGTGGCTGCGCGGGGTGCGGGGCTGCGAGGAGTACGACCTCACCCGCAGGTTGAGCTGGCTGTGTCCGTCAACGGATCTCGCCGTTGGTCCTTGCCCTGCCACGCCGTGCCGTGCCTGGCCGACGCCACGCCTAGCCCAGTCAAGCCCTGCCCCGCCCCGTCCGTGAACCGGCGGCACGTGGCCGCCCCCCGCTCAGGCGCCGCTGGAGCCCTCCAGCGGCGTCTCTGAGACGGCGAACGCATTGAGGGCAAAGCGGCCGTAGCCAATCGCCCGGCCATCGCCGATGCCGCTGAGCCGGCCCGTATCGATGACGACTGACTCCATCTCGGCTCGGCTCACCACGGTGCGATCCCAGAGGATGGTGAAGCTGAGGCTCCAGGGCGTTGATGCGGCGATGCGGTAGCGCACATTGCGGGCGCGCGTCGTCGGGTTGCGCACGCTCTGGATGTCGAGGTAGACCGGCTGGGTGGGGTCGGTCGGCAGCGGCTCCGCCGGAACAAGACGGTCGAGCAGGATGCGCTCGTCGAGCACCTGGAGCGTCGCGGCGATCAGCGGCTGCAAGGTTCCCCGGCCCTTCTTGGTATAGCGAGCCCCATCGCGCAGGGCGCCGAAGACGTAGGTCGGCTTGAGGTAGAGCTGGCGGCCCTCGGTCATGAGCACGGTGCGGCGCCACTCCTCGGGGTCATTCCCGGCCACCCCGGTCTGCTCGCGTTTCGACAGGGGTAAAGCGTCCGGGCCGAAGGCGTGCCATAACAGCGGACGCACGCCGGTGATCGTCACCTGGGCGTAGAGGATGTTGCCGATCATCAGTCCTCCAAGAGTCTCAGCGGCCACGCGCCAGGAGCCGGGCCCGGATCGCCGCGATGCGTGCGAGGCGCTTCTGCATCCGCCCGCGGAGCCGGGCGGCGATCTGGCGTACCGGGGTCTCGGCGAGTAGGAGCGTCGTAATCGCATCGTCGCTCAGGGTGTCAGCGGTATCAGTGATCATGCCGAGCGCGTCTGGGGCGTTACCGGCGTCGGAGGCGTTACCCAGCTCGGTCCCATCGGTAGCGGCATCACAACCGGGGGAAACGTTGGTATCATCACGGGAAACGGTCTGGACCTGGGCAGTCTCGACCACGACCGGGCCGTGCATGGCCGGGTTCATTACCGCTACCGGAGGAGGCGTGGTCTCCGCGATGTGCGAAGAAACGCTTGACACGCTCACTGTCGAAACTCTTGACACTGGGGGTGTCGAAACCCTTGACGGGAGCCGCGTGAGCCAGCGGCGGCGCTGAGCATCGTCGAGGTAGCCGCCTCGCACCGTCTCGGCCTGCCGGCCCTGCACCAGTGTGAAGACCCCACGCCCATGGGGAATGCCGGGGAGCGCTGAGGGCGGGACGCCGCCGGCCGTGGCGATCTCCGCCGTGGTCAGGCCGGTGTTGGGCTGATCCTGCGAGGCACTCGGCTGAAAGCCAGCGACACACAGATCGACCTGACCCCGCCAGCGGGTCGAGAAGTTCGCGGCGGTCTGGGTGGCGACGAGGTAGCGCATCCCGAAAGCACCAGAGGCCGAGAGCTCGCTGTTGAGCCAGCGCTCGAGTTCCTTGGGACTGGTCGCATCCTGAAGCAACAGGAGCTCGCTGACGTAGATCACGAGGAGGGGTAGGTCGCGACCTTGGTAGCCCTCCCAGGCGCTGACGCCGGCCTCGCGGAGGATCACGGCCCGCCGCTCGCGCTCCTGGCTGAGGGCCTCCATCGCCGGCGCAATCTCACCCCTGTCGATCGCCAGGCGCCAGGTGTGGGCTTTGCCCTTCCACCCGATCCAGTCCAGACCGCCCTTCCCATCGAGGATGGCCACCTGAAGCCGCTCAGGCGGGTTCAGCAGGGCGAGGGTGAGCAGCCAGGTCAGGGCGGCGGTATCCTTGCCGGCGCGGCTCTTGGCGGTGAGCAGAAGATGGTACACGTCATCGACCAGGTGCGCCACGACCAGCACCGCCGTGCCATCGCTATTGCGCTGCCAGCCCAGGGGTAGGGTGTAGCGCCGCTGGGCATAGCGCTGCTGCACGTAGGCCAGGGTCAGGCCCAGGTCAGCCGGCGGGTGGGCCAGCGCTGCCCCAGCGCCCGCCAGGGGCGTCGGGTCGAGCTGGGAGAGGTCAACGGGCGCTTCAGCCATCTCGGGCCTTTCCTGAGGCTTCCCATAGAGCTGACGGTAGAGCTCGACGGCTTTCAGGTACACGACGACTCCGCAGAGCATGAAGAGCAAGGCGAGCTGGATGGTCAGGCCCGTGGCGGGGTTCATCTAGCCCTCGTGCAACAGGCGCCAGATCACCCGCGCGCCCTTCTCCGGGAGCAGCGCCAGCGCCACACCGACGCTGAGCCCGATGAGCCAGGCGGTCACCGGCTCAGCCGTGATCACCAGGACGACGCCGGCGGCCGTGGTCCATGTGTCGAAGCCAAG
>JAAXUL010001234.1 GCA_013336035.1 Chloroflexales bacterium | reverse complement strand
GCTCTTCCGATCTCTGTAGCGCCCCCGGGGCTTCGCCGAGCGCCCGTGGCCGCGCAGGTCGGCGGCGATCACCTGGTACTGCGCGGCCAGGGCGGGCACCTGAAGCTCCCAGTCGCGGACGCTGCTGCCAAGGCCGTGGATGAGCAGAACCGGCTCACCCGCCCCTGCGCGCTCGTAGTAGACCTGGGTGTCATCGACGGGGATCGTGGGCATAGGCGCGCTCCTGTATTAGAGAGGCTGTCAGCATGTGGCCACGTTCCTAGGGTTCATATAAAGAATACCTTCCCCCAGGCCTTCACGGCCCCACCACCCGCGGTACCGGTTACGAAGCCGGCCTACGCCGGCTCCGGCAGGCCGCGGAGGCGGCCCGGGAGGTAATTTCTTTCCCTTAGCCTTTGCCCCGGCAAGCAGATCAGCCGTGGCGGCGGGCGCCGAGCCGCGCGCCGGACCTTACGGCCAGGGCCATCAGCAGGTACAGCAGCGCCCGCGTGTGTTGTGCCGCCCACCCGGGCGCCCCGACCATGATAATCGCACGGCCAGCCATGTTGTTCAATGCGCTGGGCGTGGTCACTCACCAGCCCTGGCTCACCGCCCTCTGGTGTTGGATCACCATCATGCTCCCTGCCGATGGCGATCCAACAGGCACTCTCCCCCGGTGCTACACGGACGCAGCGGCGATGAACAGCTACCAGAGCCCCAAGCCCTCAGCGCCGCCGCGCCCGATCGGGTGCCGGCAGCGCTGGCAGGCAGCAGGCGCTGCCGATCGGCAGCGAGCCTGCCACGCGCCTGCTATGCTACGCCCAGACAGCAGGCGATGGTCGCGGCGGCCATCGCCCCCGCAGGAAAGGCCGGCCCGGCCGCACGCCGCCTCTGCCTCCCCCACCCCCCACGGCTGTCTCACGACAGCCGTCTCTGCTTTCTAGCCCTGGTCACCGCGGCGATGATCGCCACCCACCTGCCTCCCGACACCGAGGTGCGGCGGGGAGGCGCCGACCTGGGCGGCGCGCTGCGGGCGAGTCTACAAGGGGTTAAATCTTGTACGTAATGCAATGCGTTTTTCACACACAACAATTGCCTCTTATGGGATCATGTACGCGGTAGCGTATGTGCGCTTGCCGGCCCAGCTTCCTGCCTGCGTTGTGATGGAGGGCCCGCATATGGACGACCCGCCGCGCCCCCGATGCCCCCGGCCCATCCTGCTCACCCTGTTCGCCCTCGCCCTGCTCGCTGCCCTGGCGCCCGGCGCGGCCACCGCCATCGGCGGGCGCACCACCCCTCCGGCCAATCGGCGCGCCCCCGTTGGCAGCGTGGTCGCCTGGGGCTACAACAACGATGGCCAGGCCACTGTGCCGACCGGGCTGAGCGGAGTCGTCCAGGTCGCTGCGGGGTGGTACTACAACCTGGCGCTGAAAAGCGATGGTACTGTCGTCGCCTGGGGCGCCGACAACGATGGCCAGACGGATGTGCCGACCGGGCTGAGCGGTGTCGTCCAGGTCGCCGCAACCTGGTACCACAGCCTGGCACTGAAGAACGACGGCACCGTCGTCGCCTGGGGTAACAATAGATATGGTCAAGCGAGTGTCCCGGCCGGGCTGAGCGATGTTGTCCAGGTGTCAGCGGGCGGTGTACACTGCCTGGCGCTGAAGAGCGACGGCACTGTCGTCGCCTGGGGCTACCCAACCACAGTGCCGACCGGGCTGAGCGGTGTCGTCCAGGTGTCAGCGGGCGGTGCGCACAGCCTGGTGCTAGCCGGGCTAATTGCGCCAAGTATCACCAGCGCCCCACCGGGCAGCGGCAGCTACGGCGTGGCCTACAGCCACACCCTGACCGCCCTGGGCTCTGCCCCGATCAGCTTCAGCCTCACCAGTGGCAGCCTGCCGCCCGGCCTGAGCTTCGATACGGTCACTGGCGTGATCCGCGGCACGCCCACTCAGGCCGGCAGCTTCGGCCCGATCAGCGTGGCCGCCAGCAATATGCTCGGCAGCGACACGCAGAGCTTCACCCTCACTATCGCGCCGGCCACCCTTGCGATCATCGCCGACGGCCAGACGCGGGCCTACGGCGCGGCGAATCCGGCCCTGACCTACACCGCCAGCGGCTTTGTGAACAATGACCCGGCGAGCATCATCAGCGGCGCCCTGGCCACCGACGCCACGGCGAGCAGCCTGGTGGGCAGCTACGCTATCACCCAGGGCAGCCTGAGCGCCGGGGCGAACTACACGATCAGCTTCAGCGAGGCAAGCCTGACCATCACCCCGGCCACCCTCGCGGTCAGCGCCAACAACCAGACGCGGAGCTACGGCATGGCGAACCCGCCCCTCACCTACCGCGTGGGCGGCCTGGTGAACGGCGACACAGAGCGTGTGCTCACGGGCGCCCTGGCCACGACCGCCACCACCGGTAGCCCGGTGGGGGCCTACCCCTCACCAGGTGTCACTTTTTCATGGTGTCACAGGTAGATAAACCAGCCGTCCATGCGATTCGCGCACAACACCGCATGAAAATGGTACACTTGTGCTGACGGCTGGCATCAAGGTCGAAGCCTCTGTAGTGCCATGAGTCTGTAAACCAGTCTGACCTGGATGCTG
>JAAXUL010001233.1 GCA_013336035.1 Chloroflexales bacterium | reverse complement strand
CCGCGTCGTAGCGGGTCATCGTGCCGTGAATAAAGAGCACGCGCGTCATACAGGGCCTCCGGGTTGGGCAGCGACATCTGCCGGTGAGGCCGCCGCCAGGTGCGAGCTTCCGTAGAGCGTGCAGAGCAGGCCGAGGTAGTTGTAGTATGGCGCGGCGGCGATCTGGCGGCGCGGCCCCGAGCGGGCGGCCCTGGCGTGACACCTCGGCCAGGGGCGCCGGGCCGAAGGCCGGGCCAAAGACCGCGGGCGTATCGGCCTCGGTGCCGATCACCGCCCGGGCGCTGTACAGCGCGCTAAGAGTGAGAGTAGCGGGCGGCTGTGTGGGGCGGGGCGGGGCGGCTCACCGTACGGTCAATAGTATAGCACGCGCAACTGAAATTGGATCGATTGCATCCGGCAGCGGGAAGACGAATACACTACCGGGCTGAGCGCGACGGTGCCGCTTGACTCGCCGTCGAGGATTCTGTGAAGCAGCCTGGCCGACCTCTCGTGGGATCATGTGCCGCTGGCATATTGAAACCTGACCGGCTACAATGACTCGGCAACAGCTCTTAGTACGAGGATCTCATGGACACAGTGCTGGTGATCGGCCATCGCAACCCTGACACGGACTCTATCTGCTCGGCCCTGGCCTACGCCCATCTCTACCATCACCACACCGGCCGCGACACCGTCGCCTGCTACGTGGACGACCTGGCCCCCGAGACGATCTGGCTCCTCAACCACCTTGGCCTGCAGCCCCCAATGCCCGTGAATGACGTCTACCTGCGCGTCAGCGACGTCATGGAGACCGAGCCCCCCACCCTTCGCCCCAACCAGACGCTGCGCGAGGCCGGCCTGCTGATGCAGCAGGCCGAGATGCGCGCGCTCCCCGTGGTAAACTACGGCCGCCGCCTGGTGGGCCTCGTAGAGCGCGACGCCCTGGCAAGCCACTACCTCGACCAGATCCAGCTCCCCGAGAAGATCGACCTGCCAGTCAGCCTGCTCCTCCGCATGCTCGGGGCCGAGCTCCTCGCCGGCAGCTCGTCGGCCATCTTCCGCAATCATATCTGGATCGCGACGATGACGGCGGCGACGGTGCGCGCGACGGTCGCCGCTGGCGAGGGCGTGATCGTCGGCGACCAGCCCGAGGTCCAGCAGGCCGCCCTGGAGGTGAACGCCGGCTGCCTGATCCTCACCGATGGCGCCCCCATGGCCGAGTCGCTGCTCGTGGAGGCCGGCCGGCGCGGGACGATCGTGTTCCGCACCAACCACTCGCCCTTCGCCGCCGCGCTCCTGATGCAGCAGAGCATCCCGGTCGACCGCGTAATGACGCACGCGATCACGGCGGTCACGGTGCGCCCCGACACCCCCCTCGGCGAGGCGAAGGACCAGCTCCGCAAGCAGAACCTGGCCGCCCTGGCCGTGGTGGACGAGCACGGCCGCCTGGTCGGCCTGCTCCGACGCCGCGTGCTGGCCGAGCAGCACAGCCGCCGGGTGATCCTCACCGACCACAACCACCCCGAGCAGGCCGCCCCCGGCGTGACCGAGAGCCAGATCCTCGCCATTGTCGACCACCATAACCTTGGCGGTCTGCAGACGCTGCAGCCCCTCGCGATCCACTGCGACACGGTCGGCTCGACCTGCACCCTTATCGCCGAGCTATACCGGCAGAGCGAGGCGCCGCTGCCGGCGCCCATCGCGGGGGCCATGCTCGGGGCGATCCTCTCGGATACGGTGCAGTTCCGCTCGCCGACGACGACCGAGCGCGACCGGGTGATCGCGGCCTGGCTGGAGGAGCGCAGCGGCGAGATGATCGATGTCCTGGCCCGCCGGATGTTCCGGGCCCGCCTGCCTGACCCGATCCCGCCCGCGGCCTGGTGGGCCGCCCGCGACCGCAAGATCTTCAGCTTCGGCTCGCTGCGCTTCAGCATCAGCCAGGTGGAGCTGACCGATGTCGCCGAGGTGATGCCATCGCCAAACGAGCTCAGCCAGGCGCTCCAGGCGGGGGTGTCGTCTGATGGGCTCGATACGGCCTTCATCCTGCTGACCGATATCCTCGACCAGAGCAGCCTGCTGATCGCCGCCAACGCGCAAGGCGAGGACCTCGCGCGGCGCGCCTTCGCCGGGACAATCACCGAGCGCGGCATGCTCTTGCCGGGCGTGATGTCCCGCAAGAAGCAGGTCCTCCCACCCCTCGCCGCCGTCCTGATGGGGTAGCGGCGGGGACCATTTCCAGGCGGGGGCGCAGAACCTCCAGCTAGGCGAGTCGCTCAGTCCTGGCTGGCAAACGAGGCTTCATAGGAGGGCTGTGCCCTCCCATGAAGCCTCGTTACTATTCGGGGTATCCAGTTCTGCCGTTCCGAGCTGTAGGCAGGGACAAGCCTAGTGGACGCCGTTGTTCCAGCCGTCGATCGTGTTGGCCAGGTTGATCATCGTCGTCCGGTCACCGCTCGACAGGGCGCTGTTGACGCCGCTGATCAGCGCGCTGACCCCGTTGTAGGCCAGGGCTATCGCATCTAATTCTGCATGGTGATGGGGAATCAGGAGGGCGATCAAGAAGGGTGAGCGCAGGTTGCCAGAGCGGCGCCGAACAGGTATGCTGGCGA
>JAAXUL010000422.1 GCA_013336035.1 Chloroflexales bacterium | reverse complement strand
CTGGCGGCCCGCCGCTCCTCCAACACCCGCGACAAGATCGCCGCGTTGTAGTAGATCACGCAGTTCGCCAGCAGCCGGCTGCACTCGTTCCAGAGGACCTGCTCCTCCTCCGTCCGGTAGCGCAGCTTCCCAAGGTTCGCGTAGGCGATGGCACGCTGGAGCTGATGGTAGTTTTCGCCCCGGTTCAAGGCCCGCTGCACATGCTGCCGCAGCGGCGGCGAGTCGACAAACTCCAGCAGGTGCAGGCTGCGGAAGATGCTGTCGTACTCCCACAGCGCCTGCTTGGTGCGATTCTGGCGCGCATACGAGCTCAGCTTCTGCACGATGATGCTCTGCGGCGTCGTCTTCAGGGCCAGCGAGGCGAAGATCCGCTGTAGGTTGTCCCACTCACTTGTGATCAGCGCGGGGTTGAGCCGCCGGGCGGGCCGCAGCAGCAGCCCGGCATACTGCTTTGCGTGCTGGAAGCCGCACAGGCTGGTGCGGATCTTCTCCTGGATGCGGCGGTAGCGCGGGGCGAACTGATAGCCGAAGACCTGGAGCAGAGCGAAGTTGACCTCATTGGTCCCGTGGGTGTCGGTCGAGTGGATCGCCGGCTGCACGCTCGTCGTGTTGTTCAGCAGCAGGTCGAGGATGTAATGGCTCTCGTGGTCATGGGCGCCGATCACCTGCGCGTTCACAGGGATGTTGCCGGCCACGAGCGAGTTGGCAACGACCCCTTTGCGCAGCCCGAAGTACTTGCGCGCGTGGCGCGCATTGAAGGTCGGGATGGCGGTCTCGAACTTCTGCCCATCGCTGCTGGAGTGGACGAGTCCATTCAGGTCGTAGTGACGGGCGATCGGGAGGGCGGCGATGGCGTTGCAGACCAGGTCATTGGCGGCGCGCAGCGTTTCCGGGCGCAGGTAGTTCGCCGAGGCCCGGGCCAGGATGTGGGCGGGCAGGTCCGAAATCTCGCCCATCCGCCCGAGGCCCATGTTGGTGCCCCAGGCGATCAGGCAGGCGTACAAAACCGCTGGCTCGGGGCGCTGTTTCTGGTAGCGGCTGAGGACGTGGGTGAAGGCACTCTGCACCTCGCAGCCAGCCTCGGCAAAAGTGAGCACCTGGCGAAGGTCGACCTGTGGCACCGTGTCGAAGAGCGGGTCGTTGACCGGCTCGCAGCCCTCTGGGTAGCTGAGCGTCCAGCGCCGCTGCTCGCCACGCCGGGTCACGCGCACGTCGGCATTCTCGCCGGTGGCGATCCGGGCGTTCACCTCCTCGATGCGTGCCTCCAACTGCTCCTCAAATGCGATGAGCTGCTCGTGGATCGGCTGGCGCAGGCCGGGCAGGTTAAGCGTAGCCAGGATACGCTCCTGCTCACGCCACTGCTCGTCGCTGAGCAGGTCGTCGGCGAAGCTGCGGAACTGCACACTGGCGCGACACACGATGGTGCCGGCCTCCAGGCCGTTGCACACCTGCTGGTAGACCAGGAACTCATAGCGGTCGGCGTTCAGCCGTTTCGTCCCATCGGCATCTTGTTGGTAGAGGTAGCGCTTGAGGCGGACGGGGATCCAGCGCGCCGGAAAGCCCTCCTGGTCGAGGTCCTTGAGCGGCCGCCCAGTGGCAATGGCGCGCAGGAGAAACTGGACCGCCTCCAGCAAGGGCACATCCCGGCGGGTGGCGCTCAGCTCAGCGGCTGCCAGGAGGTGGCGGAGATGCTGCTTCCAGCGCTTGTGTGCCTGGTCGAGCTCCACCCATTGGAGTCCCAGCGATCCTCGGCTTCCCTGGTGCTGAGATAGGCGGCGACGCGGGCTAGCCGCTCACGGTCGAGCAGGGCGAACGCCTGGGCCTGCATTTGCGTGAAGGTGATGGTAGGGCTGGGGGCGTCGTCAACGATCAGCTGCAAGACGCCCCCGGCTTTCACCAGATCGGCGGTGCGCTCCAGGCGTTGCTCCGCGGCTTTGCCCTTGGCCGTCTCAGCCGCCTCGGCGACGAACGAGGTGACCTTGTGCATCAGGGCGGTGAGCACATGGTCGTGGAAGCGGTGGTAGCGGTGGATGACGAAGCAGAGCAGGTAGAGGTAGGTGAGCCAGCGGTCGAGCTCCTGGAGGCGATGGGTCGAGTAGTAGCCCACCAGTGAGGCGTAGTAGGTGACGGCATCGGGCGAGATCTCCAGGCGTGGGATGACGCGCATCGCGAGGTGGTAGAGTGGGCCCAGGGTGTCGCCACGGCGCACCTCCGTCCGCATCACCTTGAGGCCGAAGTCGCTGGGCTCGTGCTTGAGATGGGTCACCAGGTACAGCCCGTCGGTCTCGGCGATGAGCTGGTCCAGGGCGGCCGTGTCCGCCGGGCTTAGCTGTGCATGCAGGATGTCGCTCACGCGCTGCTGCTCGCCGCTGAGCGCCTTGCCGATCAGATCCTGCATCACCGTGTAGGCGGGCGCGACGATCCGATGATGTGCGAGGGAGTGGAGCAACTCGCGGAAGAGGTAGAGCGGCTTGGTGCTGAGCCGGGCCAGCTGCTGTGCCCGCTCAAAGAGCTGCTGGCGCTCGGCGGCACGACACATCCGGTAGCCGAACAGCTCCAGGATGATGTCGCGCTGGTTCGCCAGCGTGGGAGGGGTCGGCGCGACAGAACTCACCGGCGAGTCCGCAGGAAAGTGGCGCGCGAGGACCGCCGCCACATCGTCGGCGACCTGGGCGAAGGTGAAGGAGAAGAACTGCTGCCTGGCCTTGAAGTAGCCGAGCTGGAGGATGAAGCTGACCTGTGACGGGAGGGAGCGCAAGCGGCGACAGACCACCTGTTCGGCCGCGGTGAGGGTAAAATAGAGCTGGCGCTCATCAGTGGTGAAGCGGGGCAGCCCATAGAGGTCATCAATCTCGTGGTCATCCAGGATGTTCAGACGCTTCTGCTGGTCAGTCTCAGGCCCGTCCACCACCTGTCACGTGCAGAGCTATTCTGCGCATTTCTTGCAACGCTACCCTGCGTCTACTCGCCTAACGCCTAGCCTTCAGCTGCGCCGCTGGCAGGTGTCGAGAACGACACGAGCGACGGCACAGTAGGGGAGCGTGAAAGTCGCACCCAGGTTAGGGACGCGCCAGCGGCGTCAGCCTGCAAGGCTTGGTTCGGCCGCGCCCGGCTGAGTAGCTCTTGACAATGTGCGTATGCTTCTTCTTGTTGAAGAATCGCTTTGCGCGACTCCATTAATCCTCATAGTCGGAAAGTTATGTGTACATGACAAACTTACAACAGGACTTTATTCAGAGGAAATGGAATATATTCTTTTCAGCACTTATCATTTTGCCTTTCTTTTTCGGCATGGTGATATACGGATTCTGGTCATCAGACCGAGTCATCTCGTATATGATGATGTGTTTGTTGCTTATAATGCTTTGGTGGCTTATTTCTGGCTTTCTCGGTTTGCTCATTATTGTTACAGATGAGGGTCTAAGTGTGCGAAAAATACAAAACAGACAGTTCATTCCTTGGAGCGAAATTACATCATATGTATTTGTTGGCCAAAGTATTGTTGTTCGAGTGAATAAAAATAAATATATATTGTATTTGCAGTTTTACAAGGAGCCATATGATATTGTGGAGTATATGGACAAAATGGGAGTGATGCGGCGTGTATAGCGGCCGAACTCTCTAATTCAGCCACACCTGCGGTTCTAACTGCGCACCAACTGCTGTTCGACCACTCTGGTTGTAACTTCCTCCCACAATCCTTGACATCAGCCGTATACTCAGACTACACCCATTCACTCCACGGAACGTCTCTTCTGTACGGTGAATCGGCTATCCAGCGTCCTTTTTCCTTCCAAAACGACCGCCGTATCTCGCCTGTTTCACTTCACGAAAGGTGAATCCGGTGGATCCCCCTCTCCCAGACGAGCTGAGCGCCTGGTGCGAGCGTTATCTCCGCCTCGCCGTGGCTGGGGTTCGTTCGCCAGCCGTCGCCGCCAAGATCGCCCTCCACCTCCAGCGCTTCACCGACTTCTTCACCGCGCGCTACGGCCACGACCGCATCGCCGCCTGCATCCACCGTGATGTCCTCGCCTGGCAGAGCTATCTGCGCGACGAGCAGCACTTCGCCCCGGCCACCGTCAACAACCACCTGGCCGCCCTCTCCGCCTTCACCACCTGGGTCCACGCCCAGGATCCCCGGCGCTTTGCCCGCGGCGACCCGGCAAAGGGCATCCCCGAGCTTGGCCTGCCGCCCCTGGAGCCTCGGGCGCTCGACATCGATCAGATCCGCTCGCTCAAGAACCTCTGCGACCGGCTGGAACGCTTTCATCAACGCACCGGGCGCCGAATCGCGACCACGACCCCTCCCCCGATTCGCGCCACCGGGCGCCCCTGGCGCGACCGCGCGATCGTCTTTGTCCTGCTCTCCACCGGGCTGCGCCGCGAGGAGCTCGTGCGCCTCAACCTCGACCAGCTGGAACCAAACACCTCTGACGCCCTCCGCGCCGCCCGTCGCGCTCGGCTCACCCGCGTGCGCGGCAAAGGGCAGACCGAGCGGCGGGTCTTCCTTTCCGCTGATGCGCGCGCCGCCCTTGCCGACTACCTCGACCGTGAGCGCGGGCGCGATGCCGACGAGACGGCCAAAGCCCTTTTCTTGAGCGCTGCCGGCCTGCCCGCCCGCGCTGCCGATGGCCGGCTTTCCCCTCGTGCCATCAACCTCATCCTGGAGCAGATCGGCCGCTGGCATGATGCCGAGATGCGCGACCCGGCGCGGCAGATCTCCCCGCTACGGCCCCACGATCTCCGCCACACCTTTGCCTTCCAACTCGCCCGTGCCACGGGCGCTGACGCCTATGAACTGGAGCGACGCCTGGGCCACCGTTCGCAGCGCTACATCCAACGCTATACCAATCCCCCCGAGCCCATCGCCGCCGGCTACATTGAGGGATTCTAGCCGTGCATCCGCCACTCCCGCTGACCGCACTGGATGATGACGAGCGGGGGGTCGCGCTCGCCCGCTTTGCGCTGCTCCAGCCCCATCTTGAGCATGGGGTCACCCTCCGCGCCCTCGCCACCCAACACGGAGTCGCCTACCGCACCCTCCAGGTCTGGCTCGCCCGCTATCGTCAGCATGGTCTCGCAGGCCTTGCGCGTCAGCCACGAGCTGATCGTGGCACCCATCGCATCCTGCCTGCCGAGCTCCAGCAACTCATCACTGGCCTGGCGCTCCAACGCCCACCCCTCAGCGCTGCGGCCATTCATCGCCAGATTGCCCCGGTCGTCGCGGCGCAGGGCTGGGTGCTGCCCAGCTACCGCAGCGTGGCGTTGCTCATGCAGCACCTGGACCCCGCCCTGGTCACGCTGGCCCAGCAGGGCAGTCGTGCCTATGAGGAGGCCTTTGAGATGCTGTACCGCCGTGAAGCGACCCGACCGAACGAGCTCTGGCAGGCCGACCACTGTCTGCTCGACATCTGGCTCCTCGACGAGCGCGGCCGCCCGGCCCGGCCCTGGCTCAGTATCATTGAGGATGACTACAGCCGCATGATCGCCGGGTTCTATCTGACCTTTCAGGCCCCCACGGCGCTCCAGACCGCCCTGGTGCTCCGCCAGGCGATCTGGCGCAAGGCGGAGCCACACTGGACAATCTGTGGCATTCCCGAGCGGTTCTACACGGATCACGGCAGCGATTTCACCTCCCAACAGATGGAGCAGGTCAGCGCGGATCTCCGTATGCCCCTGGTGTTCTCACAGCCCGGCCATCCACGCGGGCGGGGCCGCATCGAACGCTTCTTTCAGACCCTCACCCAACTCTGGCTCTGTCAGCAGCCGGGCTACACGCCCGCAGGGAGTGCGAAAGCCATCCCATCCCTCACGCTGGCCGCGTTCGCACCACGCCTCCAGGCGTTTCTCCTTGACGACTATCACCAGCGCATCCATGGGGAAACGCACCAGGCACCCCAGGCACGCTGGGAGGCTGGCGCCTTCATTCCGCGGATGCCCGAATCGCTCGCGCAGCTCGATCTGCTCCTGCTGACCCTGCCCAAACCGCGGCGGGTTCGACGGGATGGCATCCACTTTCAGGGCTTCCGCTACCTGGATCTGACCCTGGCGGCCTACATTGGCGAGACCGTCATCATCCGCTATGACCCCCGCGATATGGCGGAGATCCGGGTCTACCACCAGGGGAACTTCCTCTGCCGAGCTGTCGCCCAGGAAATGGACGGCCAGACCATCAGTCTCAAGGAGATCATCCGGGCACGAAACCATCAGCGGCATCAGCTGCACACCGAAGTGAATGCCCACCGCGCGATTGTTGAGCAGCTCTTGCCACCCCTGCCGATCGAGCCCGCACCTGCACCGCCAGCGGAGCTACCCTCCGACACGACAGCTCCTCGCGTGAAACGGTACACCGATGACTGAGCCACGGGGTGCGCCTGCCCAGCCCTTCGTGATCACGAAGGAGTATCGCCGCTTTGTCGAGTTTTGTGAGGCCTGTCGCCGTGACCGCTATATTGGGCTGTGCTATGGGCCGCCGGGCGTTGGCAAAACGCTCTCGGCACGCACCTACGCGCGCTGGGATGCCATTACCCAGTACGTCCTCCGCCAGCACAATCCTGGCCCCATCACGCCAGAGTTGGCCGCATGTCGGACGGTCTTCTTCACGGCCCCGGTCGTCTGTTCGCCGCGGCAGCTCACCGATGAGATCCGCTTTGCCAGCCATCAGCTCACCCAGACAGTCGAGGACGCCCTCGCGCTCAGCGCGCCCCTCGATGACCCACCACCGCGGCGCATCGAAGGCTGGATGGAACTGCTCATCATTGATGAGGCCGATCGGCTCAAACTCATTGCCCTCGAGCTCATGCGCGACCGCTGTACAGGCCGGTGTAGAATTGACCCAGATCGCCGACGGAGAATTGACCCACCCCTGAAACGGCCTAGACTCTCGCTAGTGCATCACTAGCAGAGAGGGGCCGATGCTCAGGAGTCAGAGCGTGAAC
>JAAXUL010001232.1 GCA_013336035.1 Chloroflexales bacterium | reverse complement strand
CAGGCGATGGAGAGGCACGCCTCGGGCGAGGGCCTGCTGCAGGAAGAGCGCGTCCTCGGCCAGCGAGCGGTCGGGGTAGCGCGCGAGGCGCCCCCAGATCGTGCGGTGGTAGACGAGGGTGCCGCCGTGTACGTCGCCGACGAACATGCGGCGGTGCAGCGCGGGCGTGCAGCGCCAGAAAGCCCAGGCGGGCAGATCGAAGAAGACCCCGGCCGTCAGCGCGCTGATCGCCTCGGGCGTGCCGTGTAGCGGGACAACCTGGGCGCTGAGCCGCCCTGGGGCGTACCAGTCGTCGTCGTCCCAGTGGGCGATGATCGCGCCGCCGGCAAGCTCGCAGGCCCGGTTGCGCTTGGCGCCGATGCTCGTGCCGGCGGGCATGCGCGCGTAGCGGATGCGCGCGTCAGCGGGCAGGCGGCGGGCCAGGCCGTCGTCGCCGTCGTCGATGATGATCAGCTCGCGGGGCTCGTAGTCCTGCCGCTGGAAGTACTCGACCGCGCGCAGCGCGAAGGCCGCGCGGTTGCGGGTGGGCATGATGCACGAGACCAGGGGCTGGCGGGGCGGGGCGGGCGCCGGGAAGGGGGCCGCCGCAGGTGGCTTACGCTGCTCCGCAGGGGGGCGGGGCTGGATGTCGCCCTGTGGGGCCAGGGGGAGATGCAGCGGGATGTGGCCAGCGGGGGCGAAGTGCTCGCAGGCCTCGCCGCGGCAGTGGGGCTCGTAGTCGGGCCGCTCGCCGCGCAGGCGCAGGGCGCAGAACTTGTCCTGGTAGCGGGCCTTGCTGGCCGCGATGAGGCGCGCCTCATCGGCGCGGCGGCGCGCGGTGAAGGGCGCGCGGTAGACAAAGGCGCCGGCCGCCCAGACGCCGCGCCAGCCGGCCCGCGCCGCGCGGATGTTGTAGTCCATCTCCCAGCAGGGCCCGCAGCCGTAGCCCTCGTCGGCGGCGCCGATGGCCGCGACCACCTCGCGGCGCACGGCATAGCAGAAGTCGCCCAGGCTGTAGAGCGGCTCGAGGCTCTGCGCCGTCGCGCCATAGCGCTCGGCGGCGGCGAGCGCGGCGGCGGCGAGCGTGGCGGGCGTGGCCCTGGGGAAGGCGGCCTGCTCATTCCAGCCGTGGTTGGTCGAGGGGCCGGCCAGGCCGTTGCGCGGCTCGGCCGCCAGTGCCGCGAGCAGATGGTCGAGCCAGCCCGGCCCGACCAGGGCGCCGCTCTCGAGCAGCACCAGCACGTCGGCATCGCTCGCGGCGGCGAGGCGGTTGAAGCATGCAGGCGCGCCGTGCGGCTCGTCGGTGCCGAGCCGCGGCAGCTGAGGCAGCCTGGCCAGGGCGGCGCGCGTCGGCATATCCGGGCCATCAGGCAGCAGCAGCAGCTCGAAGGCCCTGGCGGTGTTGGCGCCGAGCGCGTCGAGCGTGGCCCGCAGCCGCTCGGGCTCGGCGTACACGTGGATACCAATGCAGACGCGAGTCGTCATTGGGGCCTCACAGGAAGGTATTTGTGCCGTACCAGGCAAACGGGTGGTGCAGATGCAGGCAGAAGAGGTCCGGCACCGGCTCGGGCTTGATACCCCGCCGCCGGCACTCGGCGACGAAGATCTCGTCGGTGTGGGCGAAGTGGTTTACGTGCTCTCGGTAGCCCAGGCTCTCGATCAGCGAGCGGTGGATGATCTGTGTGTAGCCCCAGGGGGCCGCATCGGGCGCGCGCCCATGCGGGCCGGCCGCGAGCGCGGCGAAGTCGCGCAGCCCGTCGTAGCGGCCCGCGATCAGGCCGTCGGTGTGGGCGGGCGTGAGATGGCGGCGCTGGCCGTAGAAGACCCCGTCGCGGCGCCCCTTGAGGTGCTCGAGCACGCGCGCCGCGCTGTCGGCGCCGAAGAGGCAGTCGGCGTCGGTCAGCCAGATCCACTCGCCGCCGCTGGCGCGCACGGCCTGGTTGATCATGGCGCCCTTGTTGCTAGCCAGGCGCGCATCGAGGGCGAGCTCGCGCAGGCGCAGCGTGGGGTAGCTGCGCGCGACGGCGGCCAGATGCTCGTGGGCGCCGTCGGGGCTGGCCGGGTTGGCGACCAGCAGCTCGTGGGTGCCGGCGGGGAGCGTCTGGCCGCACCAGTTGCGCAGGCTCAGGCGCAGCCGCTGTAGAAAGCGGTGGCAGGTCACGATCACCGAGAGCCGGCACGAGCCGGCGAAGAGGTGCAGGGTCAGGTCCTGAAAGAGGGCCTCGCGGGCGCGCTTGCCCTTCAGTGTGAGCGCGCCCGCGGCCAGGTCGGCGGCGCTCTGCGCGTCGGCGTCCCACCAGGCGCGGCCCATCAGCACGCCGTCGGCGCGAAACACCCAGCGGTTGGCCTCCTGATCGACCTCGACCTGTAGGCGCTGGGGTGGCGCGCCCTGCTCGAGGTGGACCATGAAATCTCTGAACGGGCCGAAGCTGAGCCCGGCGGCCTCGGCCTGCCCGCTGACCGTCACCTCGACGACGAAGCTGCGCAGCCCGGCGAGCGGCGTGGCGCCGGGCTGCCAGCCCAGGGCCGCCCACTCGGCGTCGCCGCGCAGGCGCGCGCCCGCGCCTTCCCAGCCCCAGCCCTCGCCCTCGACGGTCCGCCATGCGGCGCGGG
>JAAXUL010001231.1 GCA_013336035.1 Chloroflexales bacterium | reverse complement strand
CTCGGAACCCTACTACCGAGACCTGACCAAGATGCTGCTCAACCTGACCCTGGAGGCCCCGGGCGGGCCGCCCCGCTCGAGCCGGGAGCTGCTCGAGGGGATGGTGCTGGCCCGGCTGCGCCAGCGCTACGCGGGCCGCCCCGAGGTGGACGAGATCGACGGGCTGCGCCCCAGAGACGCCGCCGCGTCCTACAACCGCTACCGCGCCTTCTTCAAGGCCCTCGGCGGGGGGCTCGACGGCGCCGAGGGCGATGGCGCTGCGTGGAGCTTCGACAGTGTGGACGCTGGCTACATCCTGCTCGACGGGCTGACCCTGAAGGACCAGACCGCCTCATTCGGGCGCTTCATCATCGAGGACTTCGCCCACTACGCGGCCCGCCGCAAGCCGAAGGACGAGCGGGTGCTGCTGATCATCGATGAGTATCCGGTGATCGCCTTCAGCGGGTCGGGCACGGCCAGCCTCTTCGAGATGGTGCGCTTCCACGGGGCCTCGATCATCGTGACCGGACAGAGCTACGCCGGCATGGGCGAGGGCTTCGACCGCATCCTCGGTGCGGCCGAGACGCTCATCCTCCACCGCTGCGGTGACCCTGACGAGCTCCTGCCCCGTGCCGGCCAGCGCCTCACCTTCAAGCGGCGGGTCAGCTTCGCCGAGCGCGGCATCGGGCGCGGGGCGCGCGAGTACGCCACGGGCGCCGGCTACCTCGCCATCGACGAGGAGCTCAAGATCCACCCCAACGACGTAAAGGAGCTGCCGCGCGGCGAGTGCTTCGTGATCGCCGGCGGCCAGTACCAGCGCGTCCTCGTCAACCGCGCACCGCTGCTCACGGCGGAACCAGCCAGTGCCCAGGCATCAGCTGCGGAGCCAGCCAGTGCCCAGGCACCGGCCCCAGCAGCCATGCGCACCGACCCGCCCATGTCAGCGGCAGGTGCCGTGATCGAGGTCGAGCGGTCATCCAGCGCCTTGGCGCCGCCAGCGCCGATTACACCCGACACCGTGCCGGCGAGCCCTGCCCCGCCGCCCGCCGACTACGCCGACGAAGCGTGACCAGGGAGTCCACGATGGGTCTGATCAAGCCTGGGCTCGGGCGAACACGCCCTGAGTCTGGTGAGCCCACCCCCGAAGCGAATGAGTCCTCCGCATGCGTGCGGCCCGTCACAGCGCCGGGTAAGCACCAGCGCTCGCCACTGGCCGCGCGCACTGCGGCGATCATCCAACGCCTGCGCGCTACGTCTGCGAGCGCACAGCAGCTCCCACCGCTCGATGCACACAGCGGCCCACCCCCAGAGAGTGATGCCTGGCCCTCTGACTTGAACCGGGTGCAGCTGACGGGCCGGCTGGCCTGCGAGCCGCTGCTGCACGACGTCGGCGACCACCACGTCGCGGAGCTGCAACTGGTCAGCGAGCGCCGCTGGCGCACCCGGCCAGGCAGCGTCGTACGCGCCCACAGCTGGCACCGGCTTACGGCCTGGGAGGATCTGGCCGACCACTGCGGCCGGCTGCTCCACGCCGGCGACCGGGTCTATGTGGAGGGCCAGCTGCGGCCGATCTGCGGCCAAGTCGCCGGAGCGCCGACGACAACCTACGAGCTGGTGCTTGAACGAGTGATCCTGCTGTCCCGCGCCACCCCACACGGCCAGGAGAGTGCGCCACCCGCCAACCCTGCCCTGACGTGGCCGGAGCAGCCCTGGTGATGCGGATACGCCGGAACGATCCAGGGAGGAAGCGCCCCTTCCCCATGTGCCGAGCGCTTCGGCCCGCCAGGATCGCGCCGTGATGCCACGAGCATCAGCGGGATCCACCATCGTGCTGGTGAGCGGCGCGACCACAACGGTGGCCCGATTCGTCGGCCATCCAGCCCTGGGCCGGCTCGTGCAGCCGCGCTCGTACAACCGCATCGAGCCGATTGCCCAGTCCGGCATGCCCTGGGGCGCCGACAACGACGCCCTGGCCGGCGTCAACCCGGACGCCTACCTGCGCATGCTCGACGCCATCGCCCGCGCCCCGCGCGACCAGCTGAAGTTCGTCGCCGCCCCCGACGCCGTGGAGCGCACGCCCGAAGGCATCGTCGGCTCCTGGGAGGGCACGCGCTGGCTCTGGCGCTGCTGGCGCCCGGCCCTGATCGCCCGCGGGCTGCCAGCAGCGATCGTACTCCAGGACGGGGCCACACCCGACACCGTGCCCTGGGATGAGCTGTCCGCCGTGTTCGTCGGCGCCTCGACCCGCTGGAAGCTCAGCCGCACCGCCGAGCTGCTCGTGCGCATGGCCCGCGCCCGCGGCCTCTGGACCCACATCGGGCGGGTGAACACGTTTGGCCGGCTCGCCCGCGTCGAGGCGATGGGGGCCCACAGCTTCGACGGCTCACAGTTCAGCCGTTGGCCAGAAAAGTATCTGCCGCGCTTCCTGGCCCGCCTCGAGTACCAGCAGCAGCCGATGCCGGAGGTGCCCCGTGCCGCACCCTAATCCCCTGATCCTGCCCTACCTGGGCGCCATCATCGCCGCGAACGTCCTCATCTCGCGGTACGGCCCAGCGGTCGCCATCATGAACGCCTTCCTCTTCATCGGGCTCGACCTCTCCACGCGCGACCGGC
>JAAXUL010000421.1 GCA_013336035.1 Chloroflexales bacterium | reverse complement strand
GGGCCGATCGCCGCCAAAGGCTCGAGGATCAGCCGCGAGGCGTCAAAATCCTTGGTGCCTGTCGCGAGGTGGGTGTTGAGCATCGTGGGGGCCTGCCAGTAGAGGATGCGCAGCAGGTCGCCGGCGCCGCGACCAGCCGCGGGCGCCGCGCTGGCGGCAACGGCGGGCGCCTCGCTGGGCACTGCGACGGCCTCGCTGGGCGCCGGGGCCGCGCTCGCCTGAGCGGCCGGCTCAGACGTGGGGGCCTGGGCGGGGGGGGCGCCGCCGCAGGCCGCGAGCCCTAGGGCCAACGCGGACACGGCGACAAGCCAGAGCTGTCTGTGGTTCACTCGGACCTCCGTAATACTATGGCGTAGAACCTGTATCGACGCAAGGGCGCCAGCGAGGCTCCATCTTAGCCGAGCTCTCTAGCTTACGCCTCAGACATGGGGCATATGAAGCTCTGACCTGTGGCCCAAGCCCCTGCATCAATGTCTATAGTAATATAGCTGCTCGAAGCACTATCAGAGGGTTCCTCAGGGTAACATACATTTTGCCGGGCTGTCAAGTATAGTTTCTTGGCGCCATTTCTTTCGCGTCATGACGCCATTTAACACTACCCGGAAGGTAGAATTTGTAAAGCATTAGCTGGGCTAAGCAAATCGTTATGAGGTGTGAGCTAAGCCTCACACCTCACACTCACGCCCCGCGCCTCACTCGGACCCAAGGATCCCCTCGAGCCGCGAGGGCGCCGGCTGGCTATGGGGGCTGCGCCCGAAGCTGCCGCGGCGGAAGACGATCTGGCCGCCGGACATAGTCAGCATAACCTGGCCCCGCAGGCGCTGACCCTGGAGGGGGGTATTGCGCCCGCGCGAGGCGAAGCTGGCCGCGTCCACCGTCCAGTAGGCATCGGGGTCGAAGATCACGATATCGGCCCGCGAGCCGGGGCGCAGGGTGGCCGGCGAGCGTCCGAGCACCTGCGCGGGGCCCTCGGTGAGCTTAGCCACCAGATTCACCAGGTCCATCTCGCCGCGATGCACCAGGGTCAGCACCAGGGCCAGGGCAGTCTCGAGGCCGCTAATGCCAGGGGCGGCGAGGCCGTACTCACACTCTTTATCGACGCGCGACTGGGGGGCGTGGCCAGTGGCAATCGCGTCGAGCGTGCCATCGCGCAGACCTTCGACCAGCGCGTCGACGTCGTCCTGGGTGCGCAGGGGCGGGCGCACGCGCGTGCTGGGGTCGTACGGGGGCAGCAGGGTCGGGTCGAGCCACGAGGGCATCGCCAGCTCAGGGTGGGGGTTGCGGCCCCCCTTACGGGGCTTCGAGGCGCTCACCTGCTCGCGGGGGGCCATATCGCCCATAACCCAGCGGTCGGTCAGGGTCAGGTGGTGGGGCGTCACCTCGGCGGTGAGGCGGGCGCCCCTGGCCTTTGCGGCGCGGATCAGCGCCACGCCGCCGGCGGTGCTGACGTGGCTGATATGCAGGTGGGCGCCGGTCACCTCGGCCAGGGCAATATCACGGGCGATGAGCGACTCCTCGGCGGCGGCGGGGGAGCCAGGCAGCCCCAGGCGCGTGCTGACGACGCCCTCGTGCATAGCCCAGCCGGCGCTCAGGCGCGGGTCCTCGCAGTGGGTCATCACGGGCAGCCCCAGGGCGGCCGCATAGGCCAGGGCGTTGCGCATCAGCCCCGCGTCGGCCACGGGGCGGCCCCCGTCGCTAAAGGCGATGCAGCCCGACTCGGCCAGCTCGATCAGGTCGGCCAGCGCCTTGCCCTCGCGGCCCTGGGTGAGGGCCCCGATCACCTCGACGCGCACATGGCCCTCGCGCTGGGCGATCTGCTGGACGTGGCGCACCACCGCCGCCGTATCGGCGACCGGGTATGTCGTGGGCATGGCGCAGACCGTGGTGAAGCCGCCGGTGGCGGCGGCCATGGTCCCGCTCACGACCGTCTCCTTATGCTCCTCGCCGGGCTCGCGCAGGTGGACGTGCAGGTCGGTGAAGCCGGGCGCCACCACCGAGCCACGGGCGTTGATCACCTCCACATCATCGTCCACAGGCTCGTGCTCAGCGTGAAGGTCGGCCAGGTCGACCACCTGCTGGACCAGCCCATCGGCCACCAGCACATCGCCCACGGTGGCGACACGGCGGGCCGGATCGATGATCGAACCATTCTTGATCAGATAGCGCATACAATGAATCCTTGTTTAGCCGGCCAGCCGGTACAGCAGGGCCATGCGCACGGCCACGCCATTGGTCACCTGCGCTTCGATCACGGCGTTGGGGGCGGTGGCGGCCTCGGGCCAGATCTCGACGCCCTCGTTCATCGGGCCGGGGTGCATGATCAGAGTGTGCTCGCCCAGGCGCTCGAGGCGCTCGGGGGTGAGGGCGTAGGCCCGGCTGTACTCGCGCAGCGAGGGCAGCAGGCCGGACTGCATGCGCTCTTTCTGGATGCGCAGGGCCATGACCACATCGGCGCCCTCGATGGCCTCGTCGAAGCGGTGGCTGATCGTCACCTCGGGCCAGGTGCCCGTCCAGTAGGCCGCGGGGCCCAGCAGGGTCGGCGGCGCGCAGAGCGTGACGCTGGCCCCCAGCCTGGTCAGGCCCCAGAGGTTCGAGCGGGCCACCCGGCTGTGGACAATATCGCCCACGATCACCACCTTGCGGCCGCGGATCTGGCCGAGCCTCTCGCGTATCGTGAACAGGTCGAGCAAGGCCTGGGTGGGGTGGGCGTGGCGGCCATCGCCGGCGTTGATCACCGAGCCGCGGAAGTGGCGGGCCACCAGGTAGGGCGCGCCCGACTGGCCGTGGCGGATCACCACGACATCGGCGCCAAGCGCCTGCAAGGTGCGCACGGTGTCGATCAGCGACTCGCCCTTCTCGACGCTGCTGCCGCGGGCGCTGAAGGCCACCACATTGGCCGAGAGCGCCTTGGCCGCCAGCTCGAAGCTGATGCGGGTGCGGGTGCTCTCCTCGTAGAACATATTCACCACGGTGCGCCCGCGCAGGGCCGGCACCTGCTTAATCTCGCGCGAGAGCACCTCCTTCATGCTCTCGGTGGTCTCCAGGATCTCCTCGAGCTCCTCGGCCGAGAAGTCGTCGAGGTCGATCGCGTGGCGCCTGGGCGCCTGGTCTGTGGCCATATGCTGTATTCCTTATGCCTGTGCCGGGCGCGAGATCAGCACTTCGTCTGCGCCGTCGCTCTCGCGCAGGTGCACCTCGACCCGCTCGGCGCGGGCCGTGGGCACATTCTTGCCCACGAAGTCGGCGCGGATGGGCAGCTCGCGGTGGCCGCGGTCGACCAGCACGGCGAGCTGGATGCGGTCCGGGCGGCCCAGGTCGGCGATGGCGTCGAGGGCGGCCCGCACCGTGCGGCCGGTGTAGAGCACATCATCGACCAGGACCACGACCTTGCCGGTCAGGTCGTGCTGGATCTCGGTCTTGCGCACCAGGGGGGCGGGGCCGCGCAGCCGCAGGTCGTCGCGGTAGAGGGTGATGTCGAGCTGGCCGACCGGCACCTGGACGCCCTCGAAGTCGGCGATCGCGGTGGCGATGCGCTCGGCGAGCGGCACGCCCCGCTTGCGGATGCCGACCAGGATCACATCGCCCAGGCCGCCGTTGCGCTCGTCGATCTCGTGGGCAATGCGCACTAGGGCCCGCCTGATATCGTCGGCGGTGAGGATCTGCTTCTGTTCTGTCATAGGCTCCTACACGACGAAGGACGAAGGACGCAAGACGCGCCGCGCAATAAAAACACCCGTCACCCCCTGGAGAGGGTGCTACGGGTGGTCGGGCGCGCCGTGATGGCGCGGAGTGCCTGCATCTTGGGGCTCCTTCACAGCCTCACAGGGCTGCATTAAAGGCGGGGCAATTGTAGCACGGGCGCCGCGGCGCGTCAACGCATCCGCCGATCATGAGAATCATGGTACGATGGTCCCAACGGGCCGCGGGTCGGCCGTACCCCTCCACCTCGTCCAGGAGCGACCATGCCGCGAGTATTGCTGCTCCACGCCTCCGTGGGCACCGGACATAAGCGGGCCGCCGAGGCCCTCGCCAAAGCCTTCATCAGGCGCCAGCCCGGCGAGGTGCGTGTCGAGGATGTGCTCGACCACACGGCACGCCTCTTCCGCGTCGCCTACGCCCGCTCCTACCTCGAGCTGACCGACCGGGCGCCCCTGGTCTGGGGCTACTTCTACACCCAGACCAACTCTGACCCGAACCTGGCCGAGTTCACCAATAACATCCGCAAGCTCGTCGAGAGCATCGGCACCACCGGCCTGAAGGATCTGCTGCGCTCGTTCGCGCCCGAGGTGATCATCTGCACCCATTTCCTGCCCATGGAGCTGCTCGTCCGCTACCGGCGCAACGCCCAGATCACCGAGCCGATCTACTGTGTGGTCACCGACCACGCCGCCCACACCTTCTGGACCTACACCGAGATCGACGGCTACTTTGTCGGCGATGAGCAGACCCGCGACCAGCTGATCGCCCGGGGCGTCACCGCGGCCCAGATCATCGTCAGCGGCATCCCCATCGACCCGACGATCGCCGAGCCGAAGGACTGCATCGATTCGCGGGCCCGTCTTAGCCTGCCCTCTGAGGGCCGCATCATCACGCTCTTCGGCGGCGGCGTAGACAACGAGCACATCCGCCTGATCATCCAGGGTATGCTGCGCAGCCAGATCGAGGCCACCCTCGTGGTGGTGGCCGGCCGCAACCCCACCCTGATCGAGAACCTGTCTGACCTCCAGTCCACCCCGCGCCTGCGCCTGCGGGTCCACGGCCATATCGACTATGTCGATGACCTGATCGCCGCCAGCGACCTGGTGGTCACCAAGGCCGGCGGCCTGATCGTCAGCGAGGTGCAGGCCCGGGGCGTGCCCCTGATCGTGATCGACCCCATCCCGGGGCAGGAGGAGTGGAACGCCGACTTTGTTGTCGCGAGCGGCTCGGGCGTGCAGCTGCGCATGTGCGAGTCCGTCCCCGCTACGGCGTCGCGCCTGCTCAACCACCCCCAGCTGCTCGCCGACATGCGCGCCTGCGCGCGCGCCGTCGCCCGACCGCGCGCCGCCGTCGAGATCGCCGAGCAGGTGATCAGCGACTATAATAGCCGGCGCCACCGCTGACCGGCGCCGCACGCTATTACAGGAAGGGCTCTGTCTATGACACCCAGGCCTGTCGACATCCTCTTCGCCATCTCGGACACGGGCGGCGGCCACCGCAGCGCCGCGGTCGCCATCAGCGCCGCCCTCGACCAGGCCAGCGGCGGCGAGCTCTCGTGGTCAATCGAGGATATCCTGCGCCTCACTGACCTGCCCGGCGTGCGCGGCGCCCCCGACCACTACGACAAGCTCTCGACCCGCTGGCTGCGCCTCTACGACCTGACCTTCCAGCTCACCAACACGACGCGCACCGTCGATGTGCTCTCACGCTTCGTCTTCCTCACGGCGCGCCGCAACCTGGTGCGGGCCCTCGAGCAGCGCCGCCCGCGCATTGTCGTCTCGACCCACCCCCTCGTCCACCGCCTGGTGGTCTGGGCACGGCGGGCCCGCCGTATGCCCTTCCGCGTGATCACCTGCGTCACCGACCTCGTCAGCCTCCACGCCTCGTGGACCTACCCGGGCGTCGATCTGGCCCTGGTGCCCACCGACGAGGCCTATCAGACTATGTACCGGCGCGGCATGCGCCCCTCGCAGATGCAGCGCACCGGCTTCCCCGTCCACCCAAAGTTTGTCGCCTACAAGGCCACCCAGGCCGAGTCGCGCCAGGCTCTGGGCCTGGACCCTGACCGCTTCACCGTGCTGCTGACGGCGGGCGGCGTGGGCTCGGGCCGCCTGGGCGAGCTGGTGGTCGAGATCGAGCGCGCCTTCCCCGATCAGCAGCTGCTGGTGGTCACCGGCAAGAACCGGGCGATCTACGACGCTCTGCTCAACCGAAAGCGCGGCTCCCACAGCCACATCTACGGCTTTGTGAACAATATGGAGGCCCTGATGGACGCCAGCGATATGGTGGTCACCAAGGCCGGGCCCGGCACCCTGATGGAGGCCCTGGTGATGCGCAAGCCAGTGGCGGTGACCGAGGCGGTGGGCATGCAGGAGCAGGGGAATATCGACTTCGTGCTCAACTACGAGCTGGGCCTCTTCGGCCCGACCAACGAGCGCATCCTCGGCGCCGTGCGCGAGCTGCAGGACCCCAAGCGCTACGCCGCGACCGTTCGCCACCTCGAGGGCGCCGTGCCCCGCAACGGCTCGGCCCAGATCGCCCAGGTGATTATGGGCCAGCTGGCGCTTGTCGACGAGCAGGCGCCCGCCGGGCCGGGCCGCCGCCAGGGCCTCCTCGGCTTCCGACGCGCCGGCAGAAATCTCATCCGCGGCCGCCGGGCTCGCTAGGGCGCCACCTCCGCGCCCTCGGGCACGGCCCTGAGGAGCACGCGCTGGGTGAACTTCTTGGGGCCCTTGGGGGGCCAGCAGGTGATCATGGTCACCATCTCGTGGTCGGTCGGGGCGATCAGCAGGGCGTTGGCGGCCCGCTGCTCGGGCGAGGCGCCCTCCTCGTCTACGATCAGGCGCTCCTTCACGACATAGCGGTACTCGCGCCCCTCGCTGTAGAGGATGACCGGCTCGCCGGGGTGCACATAGTAGATGTCGCGGAAGACGTGGCCGTAGCCGCCGACGTGGCCGGCGAGCACAATGTTGCCGCCCTCGCCGGGGTTGGCCGAGCCCTTGTGCTGCCCGACGGCGTACTCGGCCACATCCCATACGGCCACTTGCTGGCCGCCCTGCTCGACTATCTGCCAGCCCACCTCGATCACCTTCGAGTCGAGCTTGACCGTGGGGAGGATGATGCGCTCGACTGTGGAGACGTGGGCGGCCATAGATGGGGCGGGCGGCGCCGAGGCGATCTGCCCCTCGGCGGCGGAGGCCTCGCGGGCGGGCAGGCTGGTGGGCGCCGGCGCCGTGGCGCTCAGGGCGGCG
>JAAXUL010001230.1 GCA_013336035.1 Chloroflexales bacterium | reverse complement strand
CTGGCCGTTGGCCACGGCGAGGTGCTCGAGGCGCCCCTGGCCGCTATGGACGCCGCGATCGATGAGGCGGCCCGCGCCATAGGCGAGGCGCAAACCCATGGCGCGTAGCGTCGGCCTGTCCTGCGCGCAGGTTGTGGCCGTGGCCGCCGAGCTCGCCGACGAGCACGGGCTGGCGACGCTGACCCTGGCCCAGGTGGCGGCCCGCCTCGGTGTGAAGCTGCCGTCGCTCTACAACCACGTCGATGGGCTGCCCGGCCTGCGGCGCGATCTGGCTGTCCTCGCCGTGGGCGAGCTTGGCGAGCAGCTCGCGCGCTCGGCCATCGGCAGGGCGGGCGACGCGGCGGTGCTGGCCGTCGCCCGCGCCTACCGGGCCTATGTCCTCGCCCACCCGGGGCGCTACGCCGCCACGGTGCGCGCCCCCGCCGCCGATGACGCCGAGCTGCAGCGGCTGAGCCGCCGCGTCGTCGAGGTGGTCGTGGCCGTGCTGGCGCCCTACGGGCTCACCGACGACGATGCCATCCACGCCGTGCGCGGCCTGCGCAGTCTCGCCCACGGCTTCGCCACCCTCGAGGCGGCCGGCGGCTTCGGCCTGGCCCTCGACCGCGACGAGAGCTTCGAGCGCCTGGTGGGCGCCTATATCGTCGGGCTGCGCGGGGGCGCCGGGTGCCTGTCTGATGCAAGCGCACATGCGTGACCGGTGATCGGGCTAGGAATATCGGTCACGCATCACGGCTCACGGAATGGCACTGCCGAGAGGGCCTACTATGCGAGGCCGACAAGGCTCAGCAGCCAGAAGATTACGGCGTTGGCGATCGAGAGCAGGACCGAGCCGATCAGCGCGCTCCAGAAGCCGTTGCGCAGGCTGAAGCCCTTGACGAGCCCCGCGGCCGCCCAGAACAGCAGCGCGTTGACGACGAAGGCGAAGAGGCCGAGGGTCAGGATGATGAAGGGTAGCGAAAGCAGCTTGACGATCGGGCCCAGGAAGGCGTTCACCAGGCCGATTACGAGCGCGGCGATCAGCGCCGTGCCGAAGCTCTGTACGGTGATACCGACGTTCAGGCGGGTGATGAGCAGCAGGCTTAGCGCCGTGACGACCCAGGTCAGAATCAGGTTGAGCACTGTGGGTCCCTCCTCGAGGTGTCTGCACCGCACGTAGGGCACGTGCCGTCCCCCGCCATTATAGGCGATCGTCGGCCGCATGCGGTAAAGGGCCGCGCGCCTCCTCGACTTTGGCTCGGGATTCACGGGCCTGCCCACTGTCGCGCCTGGCCCTCACCCTCACCTCTCGCCTGTTCGCTGCGCGACAGGAGAGGGGTGAGGGCCGCTGCCGCTGAGTCAGCTGCGGCTCACGCCTGCCAGGCGGCCTCGTCGTAGGGGGGCAGCTCGCAGCGCAGCTCGCGATCCTGGCGATAGCCGAGGGCGTAGCCGGCCTGCATCAGCATATGGATCTCGCTGGTGCCCTCGTAGATCATCGCCCCGCGCGCGTTGCGCAGGTAGCGCTCGACGTCGTACTCGTCGCTGTAGCCGTAGGCGCCGTGGATCTGGATGGCTTCGTTGGCCGCCTCGAACGAGCTGTCGGTGGCGAACCACTTGAGCAGCGAGACCTCGCGCGTGTTGCGCAGGCCCTGGTTCTTCATCCAGCCGGTCTTTAGCATCATCAGGCGGCCATACTCGTAGTCGCGCACCATCTTCGCGAGCTTCGCCTGCACCAGCTGGTGCTTGCCGATCTCTTTGCCGAAGGCCTGGCGGGCCTGGGCGTAGCTGACGCTGGCCTCCAGGGCGGCGCGGATCAGGCCGACCGCCCCGGCGCCAACGGTGTAGCGCCCGTTGTCCAGGCAGGACATCGCGATCTTGAAGCCCTCGCCCTCCTCGCCGAGCCGGTTGGCCGCGGGCACGCGCACGTCCTGGCAGCTCACCCAGCCCGTCGAGCCCGCGCGCACCCCTAGCTTGCCGTGCAGGTCGCCGCGCGCGACCCCGGGCCGGTCCATCTCGATCAGGAAGGCCGAGAGCTGGTCGTGCGGGTCGGGCCGCTCGGGGTTGGTGCGCGCGACCCACAGGATGTGGTGGGCCTTGGAGGCGAGCGAGATCCACATCTTCTCGCCGTTGATGATGTAGCCGTCGCCGTCGCGTCGGGCCGTCGAGGCCATGTTGACCACGTCGCTGCCGACGCCCGGCTCGGTCAGGCCGAACATGGCGTACTTTTTGCCCTGGGCCTGCGGCTTCAGGAAGCGCTGCTTCTGCTCCTCGCTGCCCCACTGGAGCAGGGCGAGGCTGTTTAGCCCCATGTGCACCGACATCACTACGCGCAGGCTGGTGTCCATCGCCTCAAGCTCTTCGCAGGCCAGGCCGAGGGTGATATAGTCGTAGCCCTGCCCGCCATACTTCTGGGGGATGCAGATGCCCAGAATGCCCAGCTCGCCCATGCGCGGCAGCACTGTCGGGTGCATCGTCTGCGCCCGGTCGGCCTCTTTGATCAGCGGCGCCACCTCTCTCCGCACGAACTCGCGCACCATCTTCTGCGCCTGCAGATGCTCTTCGGTCAGGGTGAAATCCATGGCGATAACTCCGTTCAGCGACAAAGAAAGGCTGCGGGCTG
>JAAXUL010001229.1 GCA_013336035.1 Chloroflexales bacterium | reverse complement strand
CGATCCGCTCGATATGATCAGCAAGTACGGTGCCGATGCGCTGCGTCTCAGTATGATCGTGGGACAGAGCCCGGGGAATGATTCGCGGCTGTATGAAGAGAAGATCGCCGGGTACCGTAATTTCATCAATAAACTCTGGAACGCATCGCGTTTCGTACTCATGAACCTGCCTGAGGATTTTGTTGAGAGTCCTCTGGATTCATTAAAGCTATCGTCAATCGATCGCTGGATCCTGCCCATGAAATTCCCTGTTCTTGCCATGGGGAGCGACGATCCTCTTGAGGTCGAGGCTGCAAGGGGTCCTCCCCGGCAACGGCGCCAACGAGCTGATCCACCTGCTCGCCCGCGCCATGCTCGCGCCCGGCGAGACGGCCCTCGTGGCCGGGCCCACCTATGGCGAGTACGCCCAGGCCTGCCGGCTCGCCGGCGCCCGCGTGGTCGAGCGGCGGGCGAGCGAGGCCGCCGGCTTCGCGCTCGACATCGACGCCCTCGCCCAGACGGTCGAGTCCGTGCGCCCGCGCCTCACCTGGCTCTGCGCCCCGAACAACCCGACCGGCGCCGACCTCGCGCCAGGCCAGGCGCGCGCCCTGGCCGACCTGTGCGCCGCCCACGGCGGGCTGCTCGTCCTCGACCAGGCCTACGCCGGCTTCGCGCGCGGCCACGGCCCGCACGACGATGCGCCCGACCAGGGCCGGGCCCACGGCCTCCTGCGGCTCCACTCGCTCACGAAGAGCTACGCCCTGGCCGGACTGCGCCTGGGCTATCTGCTCGGCGAGCCCGCGCTGATCGAGCGCGTGGCCGCCTACCAGCCGGCGTGGAGCGTGAGCAGCGCCGCCCAGGCGGCCGGCCTGGCGGCCCTGGCCGACGAGAGTTTCCTGCGCGAGACCCTGCCGCGCCTCTGGGCCGCGAGCGACGCGCTGCTCGCGGGGCTGCGCGCCCTGGGGCTGACAGTGCGGCGGGACGCGCTGCCGTTTCTGCTCGTCCGCACCGGCGACGCGGCGGCCACGCGGGCGGCCCTGCTCGCCCACGGCTGCGTAGTGCGCGACTGTAGCTCGTTTGGGCTGCCGGCCTGGGTGCGCGTGGCGCCGCGCCGGCCCGAGGAGAACGCGCG
The DNA here is from genome assembly GCA_013336035.1 of Chloroflexales bacterium. Taxonomy (GTDB): domain Bacteria; phylum Chloroflexota; class Chloroflexia; order Chloroflexales; family Chloroflexaceae; genus CAIWXH01. The sequence continues at coordinate 1,489 of JAAXUL010001229.1, read as the reverse complement.
CCTGCTTGAAGCGTGGAGGGAGCTACCATGAGCGCACCGGTCCTGATGGTCCTCGGCACGGCCTCGTCGGTGGGCAAGAGCACCCTGGTCGCCGCCCTCTGCCGCATCGCGGCGCGGCGGGGCATCAGCGTGGCGCCCTTCAAGGCCCAGAACATGAGCAACAACGCCGCGGTCACCGCCGACGGCGGCGAGATCGGCCGCAGCACGGCGGTGCAGGCCGCCGCCGCACGCATTCTGCCCACCGTGCAGATGAACCCCATCCTGATCAAGCCCGAGGGCGCGCTGCGCAGCCAGATCATCGTCGAGGGGCGGCCGTGGCGCTCGCTCGACGCCCTCGACTACTGGCAGCGCCGCGACCTGCTGTGGGAGCGGGTGACGCGCAACCTCGACGCCCTGCGCGCCGAGCACGACCTGGTGATCGCCGAGGGCGCCGGCAGCCCGGTCGAGCTGAACCTCAAGGCGCGCGACATCGTCAACGCCCGCGTGGCGACCTACGCCGGGGCGCGCACGCTCCTGGTCGGCGACATCGACACCGGCGGGATCTTCGCCCAGCTGCTCGGCACGCTGATGCTGCTCGAGCCCGACGAGCGCGCCCTGGTGCGCGGGCTGGTGGCCAACCGCTTCCGCGGCGACCCGGCCCTCTTCGCCGACGGCATCGCCATGCTGGAGGAGCGGAGCGGGCTGCCAGTGCTGGGGCTTGTGCCCTGGCTCGACAATATGGGCCTCGCCGAGGAGGACGCCGTAGCCCTCGAGCGCCCCGGCGCGATGCCCGAGCGCGCGGGCGACCTGGTGATCGCCGTGGTCCACCTGCCGGCCATCGCCAACTTCGACGACTTCGCCCCCCTGGCGGGCGAGCGGGGCGTCGCGCTGCGCCATATCACGCGCCCCGAGCAGCTCGCCGGGGCGGCGGCCGCGATCCTGCCCGGCACCAAGCACACCCTCGCCGCCCGGCGCTGGCTGCGCGAGCGCGGCTTCGACGAGGCCCTGCGGGCCTTCCCGGGCGCCCTCGTCGGCGTGTGCGGGGGCTACCAGCTGCTCGGGCGGCGGGTCAGCGACCCGCTCGGCGTCGAGGGCGCCGGCGGCGATGAGCCGGGCCTGGGCCTGCTGCCCGTCGAGACGGTGTTCGCCGGGACGAAGCGCACCGAGCAGGTGGCCGCCATCGCCGAGGCGCCCTGGGCCCCGGGCGCGCCGCTCGCGGGCTACGAGATCCATATGGGCCGCACGACCGCCGTGGGCGACGCGCGGCCACTCGCCACGATCACGCGCCGGCACGAGTCGCCCTGCGCCGAGGCGGATGGCCAGCTCAGCGCCGACGGGCGGGTCTGGGGCTGCTACATCCACGGGCTCTTCGACAGCCCGGGCTTCCGGCGCGGCTGGCTGCGCTCGCTGGGCTGGCTCGGCGGCGAGGGCCCGCCGCCGCCCGACCCCTACGAGCGCCTGGCCGACCACGTCGAGGCCGCCCTCGATCCGCGCCTGCTGGCCGAGCTGC
>JAAXUL010001228.1 GCA_013336035.1 Chloroflexales bacterium | reverse complement strand
TCGGCGGCGACGAGGATGTTGGCGGGCTGGACATCGCGGTGGAAGACCTGCTCGCTGTGGAGATAGTCGAGGGAGGCGGCAACCTGCGAGGCGACGCGCACGGCCTGGAGAGCCGGGAGTGGCCCCTCGGCGAGGATAGCGCTGAGGGGGCGGGTGTCGAGCTGGGGGGTGACGAGGTAGTCGCCGTACTTGTCGTCGTGTCCAGCGTCGATGACGGGAACAAGGTTCGGGTGGCTGAGGCGCGCCGCGAGGCGGGCGGCAAGCTGGAAGCGGCTGGCGGAGATCCAGTCGTGGCGGCGCAGGAGGTGGACCTGCACGGGGCGATCGAGGGTGAGGTGGCTGGCACGGTAGACCGTCGCGAGCTCCTCCTGGCTCAGGCGCTCGTGCAGCTTATAGTTGCGTAGCTCGGCTGTAGGTTCGGCGGCCCGCTTGTCGATCCGAGCGGGCGCCCGCGGTGTGCTCATAGGCGCGTGCGCCTGAAGGGGCGCGCATACGTGCAGGGCGGCGCCCCGCGACCACTATGCAGTATACCACGGTGCCGCACTGGCGCCATGGTAGCTTGGCATTATAGCACTTTTGTTCTTAATTTACAAGGGGATGACCCGGTGGAGGATCTGCAACGGGGAGTTTAGACATTTTCTCCCGGCTCTGTACAGGGTGGGATTATACTGCGTCGCAGAAGCCGAGGTCGCCGGCCGTCCGAACCGCTGGCGCGACCAACCAGGGTGAAAGCCCGGAAGGCCGCCACATCCACTACGCCGCAAACGCCATGGTTCGCACGCGCCCCCTCTTTAAAATGGCGCCGCCGATATGCTAGGCATGGTGTCGCCGTCCCCCGCCGTTCCCCGGTCAGACCTCTTTACCGGCACGGCGACTTGGCTTCACAATCTGCACAAAGAGCCGTCAGCTTAGGCTGACGGCTCTTTTGGTTTGCAGCCGCCTACGACGCGGCAAAGTGAGGTGGCGGGGGCGCAAGCCCGCCCGTACGAGCAGGCCGCGGCGGTAGCTCACCCGCGAGGAGCGCGAGGCCGCCGGCCAGCTGAGCATCGCCGCAGATTGTCTGGCCCTCGGGGGGGCGCCGGTCGGCCACGCAGGGCACGGCGTACTGCGGATCCTCGGAGGCGGTGACCTCGTGCTCGGGCGTGATCCCGATGCGGTGGATCTCTGAGCGATCAGGCGTGAGCCAGTGGGCGACGGTGATGCGGGCGCTGCTGCCGTCGCTAAGCTGGTGAATATTCTGCACCGAGCCTTTGCCGAAGCTGCGCTCGCCAAGGAGGCTGGTGTTGGGGCGCGCATCACGCAGGGCGCCGGCGACGATCTCGGCGGCGCTGGCCGAGCCGCCATTGATCAGGACGACCATAGGCACGTCGTAGAGGCGGGTGTCGGCGGGCCCGAGGATGGTCTTCATCTCTTTCACCACACCCCCGTTCTCCTGCTCATAGAGGGCCACGCCGTCATAGAAGCGCCCGAGGACCTCCTGGGCTGTGGTGAGGTAACCGCCGGGATTATTTCGCAGGTCGAGGACAAGGCTAGTAGGATGCCGGGGGGCAATCTCGCGCAGGGCTTCGTCGAGGAGCTGGGTGGTGGTAGCCTTAAACTCGGTGATCTGGATATAGGCCACGCCACCATCAAGCATCTCGGCGTTAACGGTGATGATGGGCACCTCGTCGCGGGTGATGGCCACCTCGAAGGTTGCGGCGTCGGGCGGGCGGCGCAGGGTGAGCGTGACGATGGTACCCTTGGGGCCACGGACCATTGCGGCGGCCCTGGCGGTGGCAGCGGCGTCGTCGAGGCCGGCGATCTCGCGCGCAAGGATCTGGCCGTCGACAGCCACGACCACATCGCCGGAACGTAGGCCGGCCTGCTCGGCGGGCGAGCCCTTGAAGGGGCGGTCGATCAGGATCTCGCCGTCAACGACCCGCAGATAGGCGCCGATGCCCTCGAACTTCCCCTGCATCGACTCGCGGTTCTGTGCAGCAAGGTCGGGCTCCTGGAAGGTGGTGAACTCATCGCCAAGGGCGCCGAGCATCCCGCGGATGGAGCCGTAGACCAGCTTCTGCTGATCGACGGGCGCGGTGTGGTAGAACTCGCCCTCGACCAAGTTCCAGACCTGCCAGAAGACCGCGAACTCCTCGCGCAGGTCGCGGGGGATGTCCTGGCGGGCGGCGGTGGTGCCGAGGCCAGCGATGAAGGTGTCGATGGGCGTAGTGCCGGCAGCGCGAGCAGAGACCCAGCCCACAGCGAAGGCGATAGCGCCTATGAGGAGGGCGACGATGGCCCCGGTGGTGATCGCACGAGAGGTGCGGACCATGGCAGACCTCGCTGGCAGTTAGCGGCGCGCCGCTGGCTACACCTCTAGCTCGTACATGAGCATAGCGGCGGCCGCGACAGGCGCGGTTTCAGCGCGCAAGATACGCGGGCCGAGGGATACGGGCATCATACCATGGGCCCGGGCGGCTGTCAGCTCATCGGGGGTGATGCCGCCCTCGGGGCCGCTCAGGAGAGCGAGGGACGAAGGATGCTGGGCTGAGGTTGCATGCCCGCTGACGGCCGGGAGTGGGGCGCCCGCCGCCGGCCCAGCACGTTGCGCCCGCAGCACC
>JAAXUL010001227.1 GCA_013336035.1 Chloroflexales bacterium | reverse complement strand
CGAGACGGTCACCCTTGACCCGGATGGCCTCCTCACTGCCCAGCTCGCCCCCCATGCGATGATCGCTGTCCAGCACCAGTGAGTGCCCCGAGAAGCGAAAGCCTTTTGGGGTGCCCAGGGTCCGATCGGGCACCGGAGAGTCCCACGCACCGCTCTTATTGCACATCACAACCGGCACGCCAAACCAGGCGTTGTACATACGGGCCACACGCCCCGGCAGGCCATTCAGGCGGTCGATATCCGCCTGCGAGGTCATCGCGGTGGGCTGGGTGGGCGTGCAGTAGGAGTGGGGCATCAGCATCAGATCAATGCTGCTACCGGCGATGGCGCTGGCGAGCTCATAGGTGTGATTGTCGAAGCAGATCCCGACCCCAATGCGCCCAAGTTCGGTGTCCAGATAGGGCGCGCCGCGCTCCCCTCGGAAGAAGTAGGCCTCCCAGATAGACGGGTGCCGCTTCCGCACCGCGCCGACGATCGTGCCGGACGGCTCGGCGAGCGCGAAGGTGTTGAGAAAATGGCCGCCTCTGGCCTCCAAGAAGCTGGTCCCGAGGTACATGCCATATGCGCGAGCGGTCTCGCGTAGCCAGCTGGTGGTCGGCCCATCGAAGGGCTCGGCCACATCCCACAGCCTGGGCGTCAGGAGATAGCCCTGGGGCATAAACTCGGGAAACAGGAGCAGCTGCGCGCCCTGCTGGCTGGCCTGCTGCGCCAGGGCCGTCGCGCGCTCCAGATTAGCCCCGACATTCCCGTCCTGGCACGTAATCTGCGCGGCGCCAAGCCTGATGGTTTTCATACCAACCTCGTTGGTCGACGTGCGGAAGGTTGTCCTGCCAGGGGACCTGCGGCCCCTCCGCGCTTCCCGGCTTGCTGCCATCGTCGGGTACAGCCTACTCCTGTGGCCCGAGCCTGTCGCCTACCTGAAGATAGGCTGCTGGGTAGGCCAGTGGGGAGGGGCGGGAGGCTACAGGGAGGGGCCGCATTCACGCTGGGGTGCGGACGGGGATTGAGTGCGGCAGCTGGCCGGGATCAGGCCGTGGGGAGACCCAGCGCGCGGGCGCGGGCAATGGCCTCTGCCCGATTACGCGCGCCGAGCTTCTGGAGGATGTTATGCACGTGCCACTTGGCCGTGCCCACGCCGATCAGCAGCGCCGCGGCGATTTCCTGATTGGACTTGCCCGCCACCAGCAGCGTGAGCACCCGGCGCTCCTGGTCGCTCAGCGGCTCCTCCAGCTGCACCGCCCTCTCCGCCTCGAGCGGCGCGGCTGCCAGGATGGCATCCACAAACGCTGGCGCGAGCGAGCGCGTCGCCTGGAGGAGTGGGCGCGTCGACAGCCCAGGCTGTGGCACGAAGAGCGTCCGGTAGCCTTCGGGGATCGCCAGCCGCAGGGCCGCCGCAAAGGCTTGGCGGGCGGGCTCCAGCGCACCACACTGCTGGTGGGCCAATGCCTGGGAGAGCGCGATGTGGATCAGGTGGCGCGTGCTGCCGGCGGCACGGGCAGTCTCCTCCAGCCGCTCCAGAATCGCCAGGGCTTGCTCCGGCTGCCCGGTCGCAAGGAGATAGCGGGCCTGGAGATGCGGCACCAGCTGGTCCGCCTTGGGCAGGCCGGAGGGCGCCAGCGTTTCCAGCTCCTGGAGACCCTGTACGGTCGCGGCAAGGTTCCCCTGCAAGAGCTGCAACTCGGCCTGCACGAGGACGAGCTTGTAGCGCATGGTGCGCCGCTGGTGCTGGCCTGCCGCCTGGGCTGCCTCCTGCAACAGGGCCACGGCGCGCCTCGGGTTGCCCTGCTGGAACGCGATCCGCGCCAGGATGACCTCACTGTCACCACCGAGGACATCGGTTGGGAAGATCCGGCGGCACCAGTCCATCCCCTGGGTCACCAGGCCCCGCGCCTCGTCGAGAGCGCCACGCTCATAGCAGATCGCCGCCAGGCGGATCGCGACGACCGCGACGATGGGCAGGGGCTGCCCGCGCCGATCCACATACGCCGCTAGCGCGGCCCGGCAGTGGGCCTCGGCCTCGCGCAGCCGCCCCTGGTCGAGCAGGGTAGCCGCCAGATTAGACAGAGCGCCCAGCGCGATGAAGGGATGCTGGAGCTGCTGCCCGAGGCGGTAGGCTTCGTGGAAGACCTGGCTCGCCTCCGCCAGGCTGCCACCCCAGGCCCGCGCATAGCCCAGGGCCATCAGGCTGAAGGCGCGAAAGAACCCGTCGTCGGCGTCCAGCTCGCGCAGCGCGGCCTGCGCCAGCTCACCCGCGCCCTGCGCGCCGCCCGAGACGACGAGCAGGGCCTGCATGGCCAGCAGCCGGCCGTGACTCTGCGGGCTCGGGTGCGCGCCCCAGGCCTGCTCGGCCTCGCTCAGGCAGAGCCTGGCCTGCGCTAGCTGTCCCAGCATCATCAGGCAGAAGGCCTTGTAGGCTGCCAGATCCGGGTGGGTCTGCACAACCGGGCCGGGGAGGGCGTCCAGCCAGCCGAGCAGGGTGTGCAGCTCCCCGCTGCGGAGCAGGTCCACCGCCAGGGTGGGGATCAGGCGGCTGGCCGCCGGGACGTCGCCAAGCTCGAGCCAGAGCGGGATGGCCTCGGCCAGCAGCCCCTGGGCCGCTAACAAG
>JAAXUL010001226.1 GCA_013336035.1 Chloroflexales bacterium | reverse complement strand
ACCTACCGTGGTGGACGGCGGCGGGGCGGCGAGGTCTGATCGGGCCGGTTTGTGGCGACGAGCCAGTGGCGTCCTCTTCGGCTTCGGCATGGCACGCCTGCTTTCCCGTGTACCGCAGCGGAGCGGGTAGTGGACGGAACGCAGGTGGGCGCCCGACCGAGGCCTAGAGCGACACCGCGCCCTGCGGGAAGGTCATCGTGACCAGGACGCCTGGATCGCTCGTGGTCGCCGCGGTGCCACAGCGTGGACGCTCCAGGTCACGCATCCGAGTCAGGCCCCGCGCCGCATCCGCCGTAGCGGCCAGCCCAACCGGTGTATTCCCAGACCATCAGCGCGAGCATACCCAGGCGGGTGGCGCGGAGCGCGACCCCGATGGCGTCGCGCTGCACATAGCGTAGCTGGCATGCAAGAGGAGCGCACTTAATATCATAAATCCTAGTGCGCTGGAAGGCAAGAAGCTAGAGGAAGGCTTCGGTGTGGAGCCGCGATCGGGGTCAGCCCTGGCTCAGAGCCCTGCCGGCCCACATGGTGCCGACGCCTTCGTGTTCGAGGTCCTGGAGGTGGTGAAGGTCACCGACGCGCCGCCAGAATCCGCCAGGCCTGAAGTGGGTCATCTACGACGCGCCCGAGGAGACCGGCATCCCCCTCAGCGTGCGCGCCGGCTGGCTCCGCCGCCTGCACCCTCAGGTCCAGGTCGTCGAGGGCTGGGATGGCGCCACTGAGGTCGGCGACACACCGGAGATCCGCCGCGCCTACGAGCGGCACATCATCGAGCGGCTGAAGATCGGCCGCGTCACCCACTTCTTCTCCAGCGAATTCTACGCGAGGCTGCGCAAGACCGTGCTCGGCCGCGCCGTCGGAGAACTTCTTCGCGACCATGGCGGCGGGGTCTCGCAGCTGCTCGGCCAGAGCGTGATCCGCATGCGGGCGGCAACCTGTTAGACAGCCAGAAGGGTAGTGACAGACGCAGCTGATGCGTCGCTCAGGGGGCGCTCACCCTCCCATACGCGCGCTGTGAGCGCCAATGCTCGTTCACAAGAGCAGCAGCACCGACCGTCGGTGTCCTTCTGAGTGACGTCTATGGCCATTACTATTACCGGGCTGCGCGCCCGCCCCGCCCGCTCCATCACCCGCCCCAGGCTCCGCCCCGCGCCCTACTGGCTCTGGTCCCTTGGGCTCTCCCTTCTGGCGGCCATCGTCCTGCTCTGGCCGCTCCCGGCCCGGCTGCACACCCACGCCCTCGACCTCGGCGACGGGCTGCACCTGGCCTGGACGCTCCACTATGCCCAGCGCGCCATCCTCAGCCCGGGCTCCGGGTTCGGCGCGCCCGCCGCCTACCCCTATCCGAGCACCCTGCTGCTCAATCCGCCCCTCTACGCGCTCGCCGCCCTTAGCCTCCCCCTCGCAGCCCTCGGCTGGAGCGCCACAGCGGTCTACAATACCCTGACTCTGCTCAGCTTCACGCTGGCCTGTTGGGCAGCCATGCTGCTCGGCCATCGCCTCACCGGCAAGGCCACGGCCGGGGCGGTCGCGGGACTCATCTACGGCTTCAGCGATGTGCGCCTAGCTCATATCGCCCACCTCAACCTGCTCAGCGGCTTCTGGAGCGCCCTGCTCCTGACCGTGCTCATCAGCGCCTGGCGCGAGCCACCCCGGACTCGACGCGGCCTGGTGGCGCTCGCCGTCGGGGCCGGGCTCCTCGCCGCCGCCCAGGCCCTCAGCGACAGCTACAACGCCCTCTACATGGTCGTGGCCGCCGGGCTCCTTGGGGCCTGCTGGGTCGGGCAGCTGCTCTGGCAACGTCGTCGCGGCGAGCGGAACGCTGTCGCCACGGGGGCCACGGCGCTCAGCGCCCTTAGCGCCGGCGCGCTCCTCGCCGGCGCCCTGACAGCGCCCATACTGCTGCCCACCCTCGCTGCCTGGCGCGAGCTGAGCGTGGCCCGGTCCTGGTCCGACCACGAGGCCTTCGCGGCGGCGCCCGCGCACTACACGGTCGCGGCCCACGGGCGCCCCCTCTACGACCTGAGCGCGCTGCGCGGACGCGGCCTCACGGCTGATCCAGTCGAGCAGCGCCTCTGGCCGGGTGCCGCCGCCCTGGCCCTGGCCGCCCTCGGGCTCCTCGCCCCGTCGCGCCGCCGCCGGGAGCAGCGCTACCTGGCCGCCCTGGCCGCCATCGCGCTGACCCTCTCGCTGGGCCCGCGCCTGGCGCTAAACGGGGTCGTGCTCGAGCTGCCCTGGTACCGCTGGCTCTTCGACCACGTGCCGCTCTTCGCCTCAGCGCGCGTGCCAGCCCGCTGGGCAATGCTGCTCCAGCTGGCCATAGCAGGCCTGGCGGCCCTTGGCGCGGCCCAGCTCCTGCCTGACGTACGCCAGGCTCGCCGCGCCGGACTGCTTCTGGTGCATATGAGCCTGCTCACGGTCGTCCTGGCCGACGTGGCCACGCCGCCGCAACGCCTGACTGACACCGTGGTGGGCGAGCCACTGCCCGCGGTCTACCAAGCCCTCGCGCGGCTGCCCGCCGGCGCGCTCCTCGAGTGGCCTCTGGAGAACAGCTCGCCGACGCTCAAGCACCGCCAGCAGTACTACACCCTGGCCCATGGGCGGCC
>JAAXUL010000420.1 GCA_013336035.1 Chloroflexales bacterium | reverse complement strand
GGCCTGATGGGCGTGGCCGCCCGCGCCGCCCTCGCCGCCGGCGGCGAGGTGGTCGGCGTTATCCCCCGCGCCCTGCTCGAGCGCGAGCAGGGCCTGCGCGACGTCAGCGAGCTGATCGTGACCGAGAGCCTGCGCGAGCGCAAGGGCATTATGTTTGACCGCAGCGATGCCTTCGTGGCCCTGCCCGGCGGCTTCGGCACCCTCGAGGAGGTTGTCGAGACTCTGACCCTGCGCCAGCTGCGCTACCACGACAAGCCGGTCTACTTCCTCAACACCGGGGGCTTCTTCGACCCGCTGCTCGCCTTCTTCGAGCACGCCGTGGCCACCGGCTTCGCCCACCCCGGCCAGCTCGGCCTCTTCGCCGTGGCCGCCGATGTGCCGGCCCTCATAGCGCTGCTGGAGTGTTAGCCGGCGGGCTGAGGGCCCTTTGCCCGCCCGCCGCCCACGGTTCGCTTATAATGCCTCCTATAGTCTGTCACTGTAGCGGAGTACCCTTGCGATGATCGAGGTCAAGGCCCCTGTGCGCGTGCGCTTCGCCCCTAGCCCCACGGGCTACCTGCATATCGGCGGTGTGCGCACGGCCCTCTTCAACTGGCTCTTCGCCCGCCACTACGGCGGACAGTTTATCCTGCGCATCGAGGACACCGATGAGAAGCGCTTCGTCGCGGGCGCCGACGATGATATTATGGCCTCACTGCGCTGGGTCGGCATGGACTGGGACGAGGGCCCCGATAAGGGCGGCCCCCACGCCCCCTACGTCCAGTCGCAGCGCAGCGACCAGGGCATCTACAAGACCTACTACGACCAGCTGCTCGAGGCGGGTAAGGTCTACATGTCCTTCACCACCGAGGAGGAGCTGGCCCAGATGCGGGCCGCCGCCGAGGCGAAGGGCATCAAGTCGTTCCGCTTCCGCGGCGCCGAGCGCGACTGGCCGCTCGAGCGCCAGCGCGAGCTGGCCGCCACCGGCAAGCCCTACACTATCCGCCTCAAGACGCCCCTCGAGGGCCAGACCCGCTTCAGCGACCTGGTGCGCGGCGCCGACGAGATCATCGTGCAGCACGAGCAGCTCCAGGACATCGTGCTGATCAAGGCCAGCGGTATGCCGGTCTACCACTTTGCCCATCTGGTCGACGACTACCTGATGGGCATCACCCACGTGATGCGCGCCGAGGAGTGGGTGCCCTCGACCCCCTACCACGTGCTGCTCTACCAAGCCTTCGGCTGGGCGGTGCCGGTCTTCGCCCACCTGCCGGTGATCCTGCGCCAGGACGGCAAGGGCAAGCTCTCGAAGCGCAAGGACGATGTGGCCACCAACCGCTTCTGGGAGCGCGGCTATCTGCCCGAGGCCATGGCCAACTATCTGGCCCTCCAGGGCTGGAGCTACGACGACAGGACCGAGATCATGTCGCTCGATGAGATCGTCGAGCGCTTTACGATCGACCGGGTGCAGGCCAGCGGGGCCCGCTGGAACCCCGACAAGCTGCGCGATATGAACGGCCTCTACATCCGCAAGCTCCCCGTCCGCGAGGTGGCCGAGCGCATGATGCCGTTCCTGATCAAGGCTGGCCTGGTGGCCGATCCGCCCTCGGACGAGGATCGTGCCTACGTGCAAACCCTGACGCCTCTAGTCCACGAGCGCCTGGAGGAGCTGGGCCAGGCCCCCGAGCTGCTCGACTTCTTCTTCAAGGATGTGCGGCCCGGCCCCGAGGGGTACGATCCGGCCCTGCTCATCCCCAAGAAGATGGACGCCGCGCAGGCCACCGCTCTGCTGCGGGCCGCCCATGGAGCGCTCAACGCCCAGCCTGACTGGTCGGCAGGCGCGCTCGAGGAGAGTCTGCGCGCGCTTGGCGAGCAGATCGCGGTGAAGCCCGGCCCGCTCTTTGGGGCGGTGCGCGTGGCCGTCAGCGGGCGCACCGTGGCCCCGCCCCTCTTCGACATGCTGGTCGCCCTCGGCCGCGATCGCAGCCTCGCCCGCATTGCCGCCGCCGCCGCCGCGCTGGAGTAGTGTAGACGAAGGACGAAGGGCTCGCCCTGATCGGCGTTCGCCCTTCGTCGTTGGTCGTTCGCCAAGGGTGGCCGCATGACCCCTGACTGGACGCGCTCGGTCCACCACGATGGCTCGCCGGCCTACGTAAGCGCGCCGGACCAGCGCGTTGGGGCGGCGGCCACGATCCGGCTGCGCGTTGACGCCGAGGCGCCCGTCGCGGCTGTCTACCTGCGCACCTGCCCCGATGGCGAGCAGTCGGTAGCGCCGATGGCGCCGGCCGGCGCCGACGCTGTGTGCCGCTGGTGGGCCGTCGATCTTCCGCTGGGCATGCTGCGCACCGGTTACCGCTTTCTGCTCGTCACCGACAGCGGCAACCTCTGGTACAACGCCGCCGGGGTCGAGCGCCACTACCCCACGGACGCGAACGACTTCAAGCTGCTCGCCGACGCGAAGCTGCCGGCCTGGCTGCGCGAGGCCGTCTTCTACCAGATCTTCCCCGACCGCTTCGCCGATGGCGACCCGAGCAATAATGTCCGCCATGGCGAGTACCGCCTTGGCCGCAGATCGGTGGTGGCCCGCCCATGGGGCGCCCCGCCGGACAAGGCCAACGGCTCGGCCGAGTTCTACGGCGGCGACCTCCAGGGGATCACGCAGCGCCTCGACTACCTGGCCGACCTGGGCGTGAGCGCCCTCTACCTGAACCCGATCTTTCTGGCGCCCAGCAGCCACAAGTACGATGTGGCCGACTACGAGCAGGTGGACCCCCATTTCGGCGGCAATGCCGCCCTCGCCGATCTGCGGGCGGCCCTCGACGCGCGCGGCATGCGCCTGGTGCTCGACATTGTGCCGAACCACTGTGGCGTGACCCACCCCTGGTTCGTCGCCGCCCAGGGCGACCCGCAGGCGCCGACGGCCGAGTTCTTCACCTTTACGAAGCACCCGGACGAGTACGCGACCTGGCTGGGCGTCAGCTCGCTGCCCCGGCTCGACTACCGCAGCGAGCGGCTGCGCGCCCTGATGTACGCCGGCCCCGAGGCGATCATGCGCAGGTGGCTGCGCGCGCCCTATGCCATTGACGGCTGGCGCATTGATGTGGCCAATATGCTTGGCCGCCAGGGCCCGAACAACCTCGGCCACAAGCTTGGCCGCGGTATCAGGCGGGCGCTCAAGGCCGAGCGCCCCGACACCTACCTTGTCGGCGAGCACTTCTTCGATGGCACGCCGCACCTGCAGGGCGACGAGCTGGACGCCACGATGAACTACCGGGGCTTCACCATCCCGATCTGGCACTGGCTCGGCGGCCACGAGGTGGGCGCGCTGTCCGGCCTGCCCTGGGCCGACCGGCACCCGCTCTCTACCGAGCAGATGGTCGCCCAGTGGACAGCCTTCCGCGCCGCTATCCCCTGGCAGATCGCCACCCAGCAGTTTAACCTGCTGGGCAGCCACGATACGCCGCGGCTGCGCACGATCGTCGGCGGTGATCTGGCCCTCGTTCGCGTGGCCGCCGCGCTGCTCTTCACCTACCCCGGCGTGCCCTGCGTCTACTACGGCGACGAGCTGGGTATGGAGGGCGCGGGCGACCCCGACTGCCGCCGCTGTATGGAGTGGGACGAGACAAGGTGGGACCACGATCTGCTGGGCTTCTTCAAGCGCCTGGCCCGGCTGCGCCGCGAGGCGCCCGCGCTGCGCTGGGGCGGCTTCCAGCTGCTCTACGCCGCCGGCCACACGGTGGCCTACCAGCGTGAGGCCCCCGAGGAGCGCCTTGTGGTCATCGCCCGCCGCGCCGACGATGGCCTGCGCTCTATGCCGGTGCGCCACGCCGGTCTGCCTGACGGCGCGCGTCTGCGCGACCTGCTTGGCGGCGCCGAGGCGATGGTGCAGGGCGGCCATCTGCCCCTCGACGGCCTGCCGGCGGCGGGGGCGATGGTGTGGCGTCACGCCCTGTGAGGGCGCGCCGGGCGCGGGAACAGTACGCGGCTTCGCGGCGTCACAGCCTTGTGGATCTCGCCCGGACGCCTGGAGGAGGATCAGCAATGCGCCATATTGCCCTGCTTGTGGCCCTGTCCGTGATGGCCCTGGCCGCCCTGGCCTACCAGCCGCGGCCCACCTACGCCTGCTCGTGCACGCCGCCGCCCCCGCCCCTACAGGCCCGCGATAGCGCGACGGCGGTTTTCGCCGGCACGGTGAGCGGGATCGCCCCCGCCGACCCTGGCCGCGCGAGTGTGCTCGTCACCTTTGATGTGCAGCAGATCTGGAAGGGCCCCGAGGGGGCGCAGCTGACTATTGCCACCGCGGGCAGCAGCGCCAGCTGTGGCTACGAGTTCGCGCAGGGTGAGCAGTACCTTGTGTATGCTGTCGCCCAGGAAGGCCAGATCCGCACCTCGCTCTGCTCACGCACGGCCCTCTTCGCGAGCGCAGGCGAGGATCTGGCTGCCCTGGGTACGGGCACGCCTGTCGCGCCAGCTGCCGGGCCGATCACCAGCGACGAGATGGGCATTCCCTGGCTGCCCCTGGTCGTAGGCGGCATCGGTCTTGCCATCGTGCTGGCTGTGGGCGTGAGCTGGCTGCGGCGGCGCTAGTGGCCTATCTGGGCCACGCCGGTCGTGTCGACCTGGTGGAAGGCTTCGAGGAGCTGGCCCCAGTGTGTCAGCTGCGGCAGCGGTGACTCACGCTCGTAGTTGGCGAGGTGCAGCTCTGCGGTCGCCGGGAAGTAGACGGACACGCCGCTGGCGTCTCGGTGGTCTGGCCCAAGACCATTCGCGAGGCGGGCCTGCCGGACCGCGCTTGCCAGAGCCTCGGCCGCGGCGGCCACCTTGTACGTCGCGCCCTGCGCCGGCAGCAGCTGCGCGAGCTGGCCCAGGTCGACCGCGCTGTACTCCTCATCGCTGTCGGGCGCGTAGGTGTCGGCCCGCGCGCGCGCCTGAGAGAGGGCGGCATGTGATGCCTGCGGCTCGGCGAGCAGCGCGTCGGCCAGGCGACCCAGGTGCTCGGCGATCTTGTCGACCTGGGTCAGATCAAAGGCCGCGAGGGTCGCGTCGCCGGTGCCGGTGCCCTGGTATGAGCTAATATAGCTGTCGACGATCACCGGCGCGATGGCGTAGGCGTCCTGCTCCGGGTTCGCGGCGAGCGCGTCCAGCCAGACATCCCAGGCCCAGCCCTGGGTCGGCTCGAGCTCGGCCGAGGCCACCGCCACCTGCGCGAAGGGCGCGATCGTCTCGAGCACATCGAGCTGGCTCATCAGGCAGGCGTCGAAGCCGATCAGGTCGAGGGTCGCGTACCCGGCGCGCTCGCGGGCGCTTATCAGGGCTGTGCGTAGCTCGGGCAGGGTGAGGCCATCCCTACCGGATGTGTCGTCGATAGCGAGCCCTTGCCACGCGGCGCCGTGGGACCAGATGATCAGCGCGTAGTGGTCGGCCGGATAGCTCGTGACGCCCCAGGTGATAAAGTCGGCCAGGTTGGCCGGGTCACCGGTATTCAGCTCGCCCAGATCTTCGGCGGATGTCCAGGCGTCAGGGGTCATGCCGGGCCTGACGAGCAGGCGCTTTGTCCCATCCCAGTTGCCGGCGTCGGTGCTGTCCCACGCGGCGAGCGAGGAGATCCGGTCGAGCTGAACCACGACCGAGAGCTGGGCTGATGAGCCCACGCTGGCGATCTCGAGCATATCATTGAGCGCAGCAGCCTCGAGGTCGTTGTCGCTGGCGATATAGACCAGGACGGTCCAGCGGGCGGCACTGCCGGCCTGGACGGACGGGGGCTTTCGGCTGGGGCTATGGACGAGCGATGCCTTCGCGGCATTGGCGGCCTTGAGCGTCGAGGCGCTGCCAATCATCCAGAGCACCATGATGAATGCCAGCATGGCGGCTGTGGTGAGGATTGCCCACACAGGCGCCGCGCCGCTACGCCTTATGGGCTGCCGTGCCTGGGGCACGGGGGTGAGACGAGGGGACCACACAGCAGCGACCTCCAGGACCTGAGCGTCAGGTGGCGATAGTTACTAATTACAACGCTCTCAGCGATCCGCGGTGGCGGGTGTGGCCACAGAAGATTGCAGCTGTGGCGACATGCTCTGGCGGCATAGGATTGCGACGGATATCACGATCCTATATTGATGCAATTATATCGCACCGACTTACGAGCGAGATACCAGGGGAGTAGAAAGCGCAACAAAAGAAGGCCAGGCGCTTTGACGGGAGGCCCGCCTCTGTGGTAATATAATCGGCGTTGTTTTAGAGATCTTCTACCCTGAGGAGTAGTGTAGTGAGCGCAAAAATGAAGGTCTTGCTGGTCCAGAATGTCGAGCACCTGGGCCAGGCAGGCGAGCTGAAAGATGTGTCTGGCGGCTTTGGGCGCAACTATCTGCTTCCGAAAGGGTTTGCCGTCCTCGCCACCCGTGGCCAGATCAAGCAGGCCGAGGAGCGTCTGTCCGCTCAGCGACGCCGCGTCGACGCCGCCCGCAAGGACGCAGAGGCCCTGGCCGCCCGGCTCGACGGAGTCACGCTGACCTTCACGGCCAAAGTCGGCGAGCAGGATCGCCTCTACGGCTCGGTCACCAGCGCCGACATTGTCGAGAAGATTGGCCAGCAGCTCAAGCTCGAGATCGACCGCCGCAAGATCGAGCTGGAAGAGCCGATCAAGCGCACCGGCACCTACCCGGTGTCGATCCGGCTCGTCGCCGGCGTTGTGCCCGTGGTCAACGTGGTTGTCCAGGGCGAGGGCGGCCCCGCCCCCGTCGCTCCGCCCGACGTGGCCGAGCCCGGCGAGGAGTAAGCCCGGATCTAGCCCGCACGTGCTACAATTTGAGCGCGTCTGACCGGCGATGTGCCGCGGCGTCAAGCCGCGGCACATCGCCTTTCTCACCCGGATGTGGATAACTCTGGGGAGAAGCCGGGGAAAGATGTGGGAGACGAGGGGGATAGGCTGTGGATCGCTCTGTACCCTTTGACCTGCAGGCCGAGCGAGCCACGCTCGGCGCGATCCTGCTCGAGCGCGACGCGATCGT
>JAAXUL010001225.1 GCA_013336035.1 Chloroflexales bacterium | reverse complement strand
GCGCGCGGCGTGGTTCCTGCGGGGCCGCTCCACCTGTCGATCTACGGCGCGACAGCCCTAGCGGGCGTGCTGGCTATCTGGGCGGCAGGCGAGGCGGCGGGCGCGCTGGCCGTGGTCTTCCTGGGGCTGGCCGCGCTGGCCGCGCTGGCGGCCACGGTCGAGCGGGCCGAGGCCGCGGCCTGGGCGAGCCTGGGGCTGGCCCTGGCGGGCGCGTGGCTCGGGCACGACAAGCTGGGTATGGCGCCAGAGTGGGCGGCCGCCTGGATAGTGCTCGAGCTGGCGGGCGTGAGCCTGGCGGGCTGGGCGGCGGCACTGGCCGGCGCGGGCCTGTGGCGCCGCCCGACGACCGTGGGCGCCGTAGTGGCAGGCGGGCTGCTCACAATGTTCGCCGGCGCCATGGCGCTCGGCGGCGGGCTGCCGCCCCTGACCTTCGCCCTGGCGAGCCTGGGGCTGCTGCTGGTGACCGTGGCGGTGCGCGAGCGCGAGCTGTACTACGCCTACGGGGGCGGGGCGGCCTTTGTCGGCGCGACGCTGTGCCAGCTGGGCGACTGGGGCTTCCGCGAGCCGCAGTGGTACGTGGTCCCGGCGGGGCTCTACCTGATGGCGCTGGCGGCCGGGCTGCGGCACTTCCAGGGGCAGCGGCGGGCCTCACAGCTGGTCGAGACAGCGGCGGTGGCCCTGCTGCTAGCGGTCACCTTCGCCCAGGCCATTCGCGACGACGGCGGGCTAGCCTACTCGCTGCTGTTGTTCGGTGAGTCGCTGATGGTGGCGGCATACGGAGCCCTGGCGCGACTGCGAGTGCCCTTCGTGGGCGGCGTGGCCTTCTTTGTTGCCGGAGTGACCTGGATGACCATCGACACAGTGCGGCTGACGAACCAGTGGGTGCTACTGGGCACGGCGGGCCTGCTGATGGTGCTGGCCTACGTGGTGCTCGAGCGCCACCAGGAGCGGCTGGTGCGGACGGGTCGCCGCTGGGTGGCGCAGCTCCAGAGCTGGGGGTAGCTCGGTAGCAGGGCCGCCCTTTCTCTCGAGGCGCTACAGCTGAGCAAGCTGGCCCTGGCCGGCTTGCTCAGGCTGCGCGGCGGGCGCCTCGATGGCGCGAATCGCCGCCGGCAGCGTCGCCGTGAAGGTCGAGCCAAAGCCGATCTGGCTGCGCACCGTGATCTCGCCGCCCATCATGCGGCAGAAGTGGCGGCTGATCGCCAGCCCCAGGCCTGTCCCTCCGTAGCGGCGGGTCGTCGAGGCGTCAGCCTGGCTGAAGGCCTGGAAGAGGCGCTCCAGCTGCTCGGGCGCGATGCCGATCCCCGTGTCCGCCACCTCGAGGACAACGACCTCCCGGGCCGCGACCCCATCCGGCTGCCTACCGTCGCGCCGCGCGCGCAGGGTCACCGTCCCGGCCTCGGTGAACTTGGCGGCGTTGCTAAGCAGGTTGAGCAGCACCTGGCGCACCCGGGTCAGGTCGGACCGCATAGTGCCAAGGTCGGGGCCGCGCTCGACGACGAGCCGATTGCCGGCCCGCTCGATCAGCGGGGTGACCGTGACCAGCACCGCGTCGAGCAGGGCATCGATCTGAAACTCCTCGACGTACAGCTCCATCTTGCCGGCCTCGATCTTGGAGATGTCGAGGATGTCGCTGATCAGGCCCAGCAGGTGCTTGCCCGCCCCATGGATCTTGGCGAGGTCGTGGGCCAGCTGGCTCTCGCCCAGGCTCGTCAGGTCCTCCTCGATCATCTCGGAGTAGCCGATGATGGCGTTAAGCGGCGTGCGCAGCTCGTGGCTCATGTTGGCCAGGAAGCTGCTCTTGGCCTGGCTGGCGGCCTCGGCGGCCTCGCGGGCATGCTGGAGCGACTCGTAGAGCTGGGCGCGGGCAAGCGCCGTGCCGGCCTGGTTGGCCGCCGCCGACAGGGCCGCCAAGTCCGAATCGTCGAAGCTGTGGGGGCGCTCGCTCT
Organism: Chloroflexales bacterium; assembly: GCA_013336035.1. Lineage (GTDB taxonomy): Bacteria > Chloroflexota > Chloroflexia > Chloroflexales > Chloroflexaceae > CAIWXH01. The sequence continues at coordinate 663 of JAAXUL010001225.1, read as the reverse complement.
GCACGACCAGCACCCCCACCACCCGGCGATCAACTATCAGGGGCACATCCACCTCGGCGCCGGTGGCGAGCCCGGGCACATACTTGGGGGCCTGGCGCACGTCGGGGATGTAGCGCAGGCGCTCCCAGCGTACCGCCTCATCGCCCAGGCCGAGGCCCAGGGCGATGCGCTCGGGGGGGCTCTGCGGTAGTATGCCCTGGCCCGCCCAGAGCACGCGCTCGCCGGTGGCCAGGTCGAGCTTGTAGACCTGCACCAGCTGGAAGTCGAGCCCCTCGTCGTGAAGGTGCGCGACCAGGCGCGCGATCACCTCGTTCTCCGAGACCGGGACGGCGAGGGCGGCGCTCAGCTGGAAGAGGGCCTGCTGGCGCTGCGAGCGGCGACGCTCGGCTGCCAGCAGCCGCTCGTTCTCGGCCACGGCCTGCGCGAAGCTGGCCGTGCGCTCGCCTACGCGCTCCTCGAGCGAGCTCACCAGGTCGCGTATGCGCCCCGCCATCGCGTTGAAGGTCTGGGCGAGCAGGCCCAGCTCGTCGGGGCGGTGCACAGGCGCGGCGGCACCCAGATCACCGCGCGCCAGGCGCCCGGCGACCTCGGTCAGCTCCTCGAGCGGGCCAAAGACGTGGCTGTTGAGGCGCGCGATCATCACCACAACAAGCAGCAGGGCCG
>JAAXUL010000029.1 GCA_013336035.1 Chloroflexales bacterium | reverse complement strand
CTCCTGGTGAGAAGCGATACGCCACCAGGAGGCATCGTCACACGGGCATCAGCAGGCAGCAAGGCAGCAAGGAAATAGGCAGCCAAGGGGTAGAGACTCTCTGCGCGAAGCGCTTCGTTCAACGCGCCTGCCTGTTGAAAAACTCCTTGCCAGGCTGCTTTTCAGCCTTGGGCAGCCCAAAATCAGGGATCGACACCGCATCAGAATGCTGTCGTGCCTTCTATCACAAGTCTATTTCGGGCTTCTGGCGACTTTTTCAACGGGCAGGCGCATTACTGGTCGTAAGACCCTTTTCCGGGTAGGGCCACCTACCTCTACGGCCTCGACCGCCTCGCCGCCCAGGCCGGCATCAACGCCCAGTATGCCGAGCTCGCGCTCTTGCTCGCAACGCCCTGATCCCCGAAGAGGCTTGATCACCCGGCAGGGTGACATGGGCCCACCTTTGTCAGGGCTATGCTTCCATCAAGCCCTCATTGCGGCGTGTGCTAGCTCTTCGGCTTCTCGCGAGGCCCGGCCACTGAAAGCGACCCATACCCACCACAGCCTGCCTTCGGGCAGCACAATGATCGCTCTACCGCCAGGAGACGCGAAGGGAAATATCTATGCAACCGCCGGTCAGCTTTTTACAGAAAGCCCGGGGCGTGCTCCAGATCTTCCGGCCCGAACTGCCCGCCGCGGCGGGTGTGTGCGTCCTGCTCGGGGAGGTGCTCGCCCTGGGTGCGGCGCCCCCGCTGCCCACCCTCGGGCTTGGCTTTGCTTGCGGCTTCTTGCTGTCCGGCTCGGCGCTGATCACCAACGACTACTTCGACCTGGAGGTCGATCGGATCAACGCCCCGCAGCGCCCCCTGCCCGCCGGCATCCTCACCCCATCCGAAGTGATGGCGCTCGGCTTGGTTGCGGCACTCCTCGGGCTGGCCGCCGCAGCGGCCTTTAGCCCGCTCGCCCTGGGGCTCAGCCTGATCATTTGGCTGTTGGGCTTCCTCTACAACTGGCGGCTGAAGGCGGCGGGGCTGTGGGGCAACCTCGTCGTGGCTACATCGGTGGGGATCACCTTTGTCCTCGGCGGCATGGCCGTGGGCCGTCCCTGGAGCCCCACCGTCTGGATCTTTGCGCTGATCGCGTTGGTCTTTGACCTGGCCGAGGAGATCGCCGGGGATGCGATGGACGCCGAGGGTGACCGGAAGCGCGCCTCACGCTCGCTCGCGCTGGTCTACGGGCGCGCGACCGCCCTGCGTATTTCCGGCGCGCTCTTTGGGCTCGTGGTGGCGCTGACGCTCCTACCGTGGGGCGCGCTGGGTCTGGCCTACCGCATCCCGATCCTGCTGACCGACCTGCTGTTCGCCTTCTTCGTGATCCGGCTCCTGCGCAGCCGGACGCCCGCCGAGGGCCGCAGCACGATGCGAGCACTCTACCTGAGCGGCTCCCTCGGCCTCCTGGCTTTTCTGATCGGCTCGCTGGCGGCGTCCTGATACCTGGCCGCGTGCTGATCGCCCACTCCTTTGCGCTGGTCACCGTGCGGCGACTCCACCCCGGCCCGCACCGCATCGTGGTGCAGGTCACCAGCGTTCTTCTGTGCGAGATCGAGCAGGGCCGGGGCTCGGCTGACGCCTTCCTTGCCCGCGGCTTCGGCTTCGCGCTCTTCGACGGCACCGAGCCGGTGAGCTGGTGTCTGTCCGCCTGTGCCGTTGAGCCACGCTGCGAGATCGGCATTCACACCCACCCTGACTACCGCCGCGGGGGCCTTGCGACCATTGTCGTCGCGACAACGGTCGCGCACGCCCTGGCCGCGGGTATGGCAAGGTTGGCTGGCATTGGAGCGAAGACAATCAAGGCTCCCAAAGGGTGGTGGAGAAGGTTGGTTTCACGCTCACCCAGCGCCAGGCGTACCAGATCGTCACCCCATTGAACACCATGCTGGCAACCAGCAAGAATTGGTCATACAACGCGTACGTCGGTAGGCCGATCAGGTTGAACAGGAGAAAGAAACCCGCGATGATGATGTTGGCCCAGCGGCTCACGCCTTGCGGCAGCACCAGGACCAGGAAAGCCATCACGATGGGAAGGAGCATCAGGATGGCGATCCCCAGCCAGGCGAACTGGTTGAGATTCATGTCGGCCATCGCTTGTGCATCGCCGCTATAGATGCGCAAGACATCGCCATAGAGATACGTGAGCGTAACGACCACCCAGGTTGCGGAGAGAGCGATTCTTGTGTCCAGCATTGGTCTCTCCTTCATGCGGTCACCGTGATGACGACTTTCCCGCGGGCGTGGCCTTGTTCCAGGTAGCGGAACGCCTGGGCGGTGTCACGCAGCGGGTAGCTTCGGTCGATCACCGATCTGAGCTTGCCGGCCTCGATCAGCTCCTTCAGGGTCGCCAGGTCGTCGCTGTTCGCTGTGGCGACATACATAGAGCTCACCTGGCGCACAAACGGCGCCAGCAAGAACGCCTTGAATACGTACCCCATGCCGCTGTGGCCGCTGTTGGGGATGATCTTTCCCTGCGGGGTGAGCACGCGCCGCAGGGCCGTGAATGAATGGTTGGCCACATTGTCCAGGATGAGGTCGTAGCCCTGCCCGGCCTGGGTGAAGTCCTCTCTGGTGTAGTCGATGACATGGTCTGCGCCGAGCGAGCGAACCAGCTCTACGTTCCGTGTGCTGCACACGCCGGTCACCTCAGCGCCGAGCGCCCTGGCGATCTGGACCGCGAATGGCCCCACGCCCCCCGACGCGCCGTTGATGAGCACCTTGTGGCCGGGCTGGATCTTGCCGTGGTCACGCAGGCCCTGGAGCGCCGTACACGCGGACGTCGGCACGGCGGCGGCCTCCTCGAACGAAAGGTTCGCCGGCATTGGCGCGAGGTTGCCCTCCCTGGCGAGCGCGTACTCAGCGCAGGCCCCCCGGCACTCGCCGTAGACCGCGTCACCCGGCTGGAACTGATGCACATCCGGGCCGACCGCTTCGACGATGCCCGCACAGTCCAGCCCGACAACGTGGTCTTTTTTGGGTCTGGGAAAGCCGACAAACAAGCGGATCGGGAACGGCCTGCCACGCATGCCGAAGTAGTCGCCGGCGGCGAGGCTGGCTGCGCGCACCCGGATGAGCACCTGCCCAGCGCCAGGTGCGGGCTGAGCGATATCCTTGAGCTCCATCACATCCGCAGAACCGTAACCAGTCTGGATGACGGTCATCATCGTAGTGCTCTCCATCAGTATTCGATCAGGTTGACTGAGATCAGCGGCAAGCCAACGTCACGCGCGTGTTTGAGCAAGCCGTACAGCGCGGCCTGGTCAATCACCGGACCAGTGACGAGTGTGTCGCCGTTGTCTTCCAGGGTGATGGTCAGGCCGTCAAACCAGTCTGCCCATTGATGACCGAGATGCCCCTTGAGCCTGATCTGATAGATCACGGGCTGGCCTGGGGCCGGTTGTGGTTCGCGTTCGTCTGCCATCACCTGGTATCTGGTGTCGCCAGCCATGACCGGCTGTGCCACTTGCCTCATGTGCAAGGAGCATAGCTGCAACCCGGTACTGACGTATAGCTACTAAGGTAGTGTCTGGGGGTATTGTCCTGGGGGTGCCGGGTGGCTTTGGCAGGTTTGCGCGCAAACCGACGTTTCGGCTACACCAGACCCAGCTCGCGGGCGCGTACGATCGCTTCGGTGCGGCTTTGAACCTGTAATTTGTCAAAGATGCGCTGATTGTGCCCCTTCACCGTACTCACGGCCAGGCACAGCCGCGCGCTGATCGCACGGTTCGAGAGCCCCTGGGCGACCATCCGCAGCACCTCTAGCTCGCGCTCGCTCAATGGCTCGACCAAAGGATGAGGGATGACGGATGAAGGATGAGATTCTTTGTCATTATCAAAGGCAGCAAGCAATGTATGGATATACTCCTTCATCCTTCCACCCTCATCCTTCATCCTTTCCAGGAGTTCCACCATCGGCGGGCCTTCGTCCACAAAGATGCGTATGTAGCCCTCCGGCTCGGCCAGAGATAGGGCGTGCCTGAGCGCGGCCAGGGCCTGGGGCCGGTTGCGCTGTGCGTGGTGTACGAGCGCCTGCACTACCAGGATTTCGATCACGCTCCCGGTCCGCTTTTGCGCTTCGGCCAGGGCGAGCAGGCGCTCCAACAGGTCGCCGACCCCATCGAAGGTGCCTTCGGCCAGCCGCACGCGGGCCAGGGTGAGCAGATCGTACTCGTCCAGGTAGCGCACCGCATCCTCTGTTGAAATGCCCCGCTCCCGCAGCCAGGCTTGCGCCTTGTCCAGCCGCCCTTGTTTGAGGTAGACCCGCGCCCGCTGGGCTGCGACCGGCTGGAGGATGGGAACCGGGTTCTTGACGTAGACCCGCCCGGCCTCGTCGAGCAATGCGAGCGCCGCATCCCACTCGCGGGCAGCTTCTTTGAGCCGGGCCTGGGCCAGCTTCCAGCGATACGGCCAGTCCACCAGGGTGCTGTGTTGGCCCAGAGCGGCGGCGGTATGCAGGTGCCGGGTCGCCGCCGCCGCATCACCCCGCTCATGGGCCAGCAAGGCCAATCCCAGGTGATGATGGGTGGTAACGGCTTCGGTTTCGCGGCCCAGCGCAGCGGCCTGCTGGATGGCCTGCCGAAGCGCCTGCTCGGCTTCGCCCAACTGGCCCATGATCACGTGCATATCAGCCACGGCAAAGGCGCTGGCGATCGCAAAGGTCTGGTTGCCCAGGCGCTGCATCGTGTCGATCCAGACCTGCATGGCGCGGAGGGCGGCTTCCAGATTGCCGCTGGCCCAGTGGGTTAACTCTAGCGTGATGGCGGCCTGCGCGTGGAGGAACCCATCGTCCTCGGGGATGAGCTGTATGGCCAGCTCGGCGTATGTCACTGCCTCGGCCAGGTTGCCCTGGATCTGGGCGTTGGTGGCGCGGATCAGGGCAATCGCCCCTGGGAGCGCTCGTGACTCATCCTGATCCGTCGCGCCGGCCAGCGCACGCTCGGCGTTTTGCAGGTGGCTTTCACTCGCCTCAGGCGCTCCTGCATCCGCAACGGCCCACCCAAGCTGGACACAGAGCCTGGGGCGGGAACAAACGACCGCCTGCGGCAGCTGCTTCACCCATCCCAGCCAGGCGGCGGTCTGGAAAGTGCGATCCATCCCCTGCCAGGCCGTTTCGGCCAGGCGCGCCGCCCGGACACTATCCCCGGCTGCGCTGGCGTGGCGAAACGCCGAACCCAGATCGCCGTTCTCCTCATACCACTGACTGGCGCGCAGGTGAAGGTCGGCGAGCTCTTGAGGTTTTCCCAGGCGCTGGCGCAGCAGATCACCAAAGAGATGGTGATAGCGATACCAGTGCCGCTCGTTGTCCAGGGGGACGATGAACAGGTTGGTATGGTCGAGCTGCTCAAGGGTTGCCTGCCCCGACGCAGCAGGCGAAGCCAACACCGCGTCGCAGAGCGGGCCGCACATGCGGTCGAGGATGGAGGTGCGCAACAGGAAGACCTGGATAGGCTCGGGCTGTCGTCCCAGCACCTCTTCGATCAGGTAGTCGAGCACGAAGCGGTGGCTGCCGGTGAATGAGGTGATGAAGCCGGTGGTGTCTGGCTGTCCCTGCATGGAGATCGCGGCTAATTGCAGCCCGGCGATCCAGCCCTCGGTGCGGGTCTCCAGCGCGGCGATGTCGCTGTCAGCGAGGTTGAGTCCCATCACCTGGGTGAGGAAGGCGGCTGCCTCGGCGGGGGTGAAGCGCAGGTCGGTGGCGCGCAGCTCAGTCAGCTGGCTGCGGGCGCGCAGGCGGGCCAGCGGCAGATGTGGGTCCTCACGGGTGGCGATCACCAGGTGCAGCTGTGGCGGCAGGTGCTCGATCAGGAAGGCGAGGGCCTGGTCGACGGCTGGGGAGTCAATCACGTGGTAGTCGTCGAGGGCGAGGACGAGCCGGCCGGGGAGGGCGGCGATCTCATTGAGCAGGACTGTCAGGAGCGCTTCGACCGGCGGCAGCTGCGGCGACTGGAGCACACCGACCACGCCTGCCCCAACCGTTGCGTCAAGCGTCTGCAACGCCGCGACCAGGTAGGTCAGAAAGCGGGCCGGGTCGCTATCGGCTGCGTCAAGCGAGAGCCAGGCGGCGGGCCGCCCGCAGCCAGCGAGCCAGGCGCTAAGTAGCGTGGTCTTGCCGAAGCCGGCCGGGGCCGAGATGAGCGTCAGCGCACGCGACAAGGCCGTATCCAGCCGCGCGATGAGGTGCGCGCGCGGAACGACGTTCGTCCGCGGCGGCGGAAGATACAGCTTGGTGGTCAGGAGTGGCGCTGACATAGCGCCATTATAGGCCACGCCGCCTGCCAGTTCCAGCAAGGAGCTCTGCCGTCCAAGCAGCCTGCGCGGTACTAGGCCCGCGCCCGGCTACGAGTTCTGAGCCTCCCAGGGCCGCGCTGGCGATTGCGTGGAGTCCAGGACCCGCTGGAGGCCATCGAGGATCAGCTCCAACCCGAACGCGAAGTCTGCGGCCGCATCATAGCCGGGGCTCGCGGCGTACGTGGTCGCCATTTCGGCGAGATAGGGGAAATCGTCTGCGGGGAGCGCCTGGGCGAAGGCTTCGGCCGCCGGCACCTCCCCACCATCGCTGGACGCAATATTCAAACTCTGGCGGCCAAAGCCGTAGATGTAGCTGTCGATGAGCGAGAACGCTCGCAGGGCTAGCTCAATCGTAAACCCGGCCCGCCGCAGCACCCCGATGATGGAGTCCAGGTAGCGCAGGCGCCCTGGACCACTGCTGACGCGTGAATCGATCAGCCCGGCGGCCCAGGGGTGCCGTGCGAACGCCGCGCGGGCGGCAACGGCGCGGGCGCGCATCGCGTCCCGCCAGTCTGCGTCCGGCGCCGGCAGCTCGATCTCGGCGATCACCAGGTCGACGATGCCGTCGAGCAGGTCATCTTTACTGGAAACGTGGTTATAGAGCGACATGGCCTCAACGCCGAGCTGCCGTCCCAGCGTCCGCATTGACAGCGCCGCAATGCCGCCGGCGTCGGCCAGGTCGATCGCGACGTGGAGCACCTTGTCCCGCGTCAAGGGAGTGTCCGCTCTGGCTTTCCGCGCCATGCCTGTCTCCGCCTTACGGCTGATTGAATTACTTACGCTGTAAGTATAAACTTACAGCGTAAGTATAGCATATCCCCGGCGCCGTCACAAACGGGCGGCCGGGCACGAAAGGCCGAGGCGATGGAACGCGCACACGGACAGCTTCAGGATCACCAGCCTATGGAACGCACCTCTGGACGGCGGCTGAGTCACCAGCACGTGGGCGGCATAGCCGCGCTCTATCTGGCGGCCGCCTATCTGGCGACGATGCCGTACTTTCTCCTGGTGCTCGATTACCAGCATGCGGTCGATCCCGCGGCGAAGCTTGCCCTCCTCGTCACCCATCAGGGCAGCCTGTACGCCTTCAACCTCCTCGCGTATGTGGTCTTCGGACTCGTGCTCACGGTGCTGGTGCTCGCCCTCCATGATCGGCTCACAGGCGAGACCCCTGCAATGGCGCGGGTGGTCGCCGGGTGGGGCATCATCTGGTCCTGCCTCCTGATCGCCAGCGGTACGGCCTCGAACATGGGCATGGAGTACGTCGTCAGGCTGCACGTGACCGACACGGCGGGCGCGGCGGCGGCGTGGCAAACCATTGAATCGATGGTGAACGGGATGGGCGGCGCGGGCGGTGAAGCGCTCGGTGGGTCCTGGGTGCTACTGGTGAGTCTGGCCGGTCTCAGCTCGCGCCACCTGCCCAGGGCGCTGAACTGGCTCGGGCTAGCGACCGGGATCGTGGGGCTGGCCTCAAACATCCCGTCGCTGCGGGAAAGCGCGGCCGTGTTCGGGCTCCTGCAAATCGTGTGGTTTGTCTGGCTGGGGATCGTGCTGCTGCGCACGCAGCAGGGTGAGTCCTGGGCGCATCACGGCGGTGCTGCGGCGCAGCACCGCCCGGCATAGACCGTCTCTGAGACGGATGGCGTTCTGTCACCGCACGTTGGGGCTGCTGCGCGCGTCCGGTCACTGGGGCCAGGCTGGCGCGGCGCTCGATGTGACGGGTGACTGGCTTGACCTGGTGGCCATCATCAGCTGCCGACACGCCGATCAAGATTCCGTGGAAAAGACGTGTGCTCTATAATGAGCCTATGCTGACCCCAGTACTCGCGACCAAGCTGTTTATCCCGCCGCCGCGGGCGAGCCTCGTCCTCCGGCCCCGCCTGATCGCGCGGCTGGACGCTGGCCTCGCCGCGGGCCGCAGGCTGAGCCTCATCTCGGCCCCCGCCGGCTTCGGCAAGACCACGCTGGTGGCCAGTTGGCTCGCAAACGTAGAACGCAGAACGCAGAACGTAGAACAGACGAGCAGCGATAGCGCTGATCCCGTTCTACGTTCTACGTTTTACGCTTTACGTTCCGCGTGGCTCTCGCTTGACGCGGGCGACGGCGACCTCGCACGCTTTCTGGCCTACCTGGTCGCAGCGTTGCAGACGCTTGTCCCAACCATTGGTACAGGCGTGGCGGGCCTCCTCCAGTCGCCGCAGCTGCCGCCAATCGAGGTGCTCCTGACCGCCCTGCTCAATGACCTTGCCGCCCTCCCCGACCGGGTCATCCTCGTCCTCGACGATTACCACACGCTCGACGCCCCGGCCGTCGACGAGGCCCTCGCCTTCCTGGTCGAGCACCTGCCGCCGCAGCTGCACCTGGTGCTCGTCACCCGCGAGGACCCGCCCCTGCCCCTGGCCCGCCTGCGCGCCCGCGACCAGCTGACCGAGCTGCGTGCCGCCGACCTGCGCTTCACCCCCGCCGAGGCTGCCGCCTTCCTCACCCAGGTGATGGGGCTCAGCCTCGCAGCAGACGACATCGCCGCGCTGGAGACCCGCACCGAGGGCTGGGTCGCCGGGCTCCAGCTGGCCGCCCTCTCGATGCAGGGGCGGGACGACATCGCCGGCTTCATCCAATCCTTCGCCGGCAGCCACCGCTTCGTGCTCGACTACCTGGTCGAAGAAGTCCTGGGGCGCCAGCCTGAAGCTATCCGCAGCTTCTTGCTACACACCGCGCTGCTCGACAGGCTCTGCGCTCCGCTGTGCAACGCGGTCGTCGGACGAGACGATGGCAACGCGATGCTGGAGGCCCTGGAGCGTCGCAATCTGTTCCTCATTCCGCTTGATGACCAGTGCCAGTGGTATCGCTACCACCACCTGTTCGCCGAGGTACTGCAGGCCCACCTGATGCAGGCGCAGCCTGATCAGGTGGCGAGCCTGCATCAGCGGGCGAGCGTGTGGTACGAGCAGCATGGTCTGCGCCCCGATGCCATCCGCCATGCGCTGGCTGCCAAAGACGTTGGGCGCGCGGCGGGCCTGATCGAGCTGGCGGGGCCCGCCATCGATGATCGAAGCATCCAACCCGCTCTATGGCTTGGCTGGGTAGAGGCGCTGCCGGAAGCACTGGTTCGCGCCCGACCAGTGCTCAGCGCCTGGTACGCCTACGCATTATTGGGGCGTGGCGATCTGGAGGCCGCAGCGGCCCGCTTTGCGGACGCCGAACGCTGGCTCGATCAGACTGGCGTGCAGCTGGCGACGCCATCAGCTGAGATGGTCGTTGGAGACCAAGAACACCTTCGCTCGCTGCCGGCGATCATTGCGGTCGGCCGCGCCTATATCGCCCAAGCGCTCGGCAATCTTCCGGATACGCTCAGGTACGCGCACCAGGCGCTCGAGCTCGCGCCCGAGCAAGCGCTGTTCAGGCGCGCACAGGCCGCGATGCTCCTGGGCATGACCCACTGGGCAAGTGGAAACCTACAGGCTGCGGACCGGGTCTTCGCCGAGTACACCACGAGGCTGGGGGCAGCCGGAAACCTGCCGGATGCCATCGCTGTTCTGGCCGAGATCAGGCTGACCTTGGGCCGTCTGCGTGAGGCCATAGGCACCGTCGAGCAGTGCCTCGCTTTTGTCATGGATCAGGGTGAGCCACTTCCTCTTGATACGGCTGACCTGTATCGAGAGCTGAGTGTGTTGTACCTTGAGCAAGGGAATCTGGCGGCCGCCGCGCACCACCTCCAGCGGGGCAAGGAGCTGGGGGAACGGGCAGGGTTACCTATTTTGCGCTACCGCCTGCGGATTGCCCAGGCCCGGCTCAGTGCAGCCCAGGCTGACCCGGATGGGGCGCTCGCGCTGTTGGAGGAAGCGGAACGCCTGTATATCCGCTCACCCTTGCCTGACGTCTGCCCCATAGCCGCGATGAAGGCTCGGATCTGGCTCGCGCAGGGCAGGCTGAGCGACGCTCAGGCCTGGGCGCGTGAGCGGAACCTTTCCGTTGACGATATGTCCAGCTACCTGCGCGAGTTCGAGCAGATCACCCTGGCCAGGCTGCTCATCGCCCAATATCGGAGCAGTCGGACGGAAGGCTCTCTCCACACAGTCATGCGGCTCCTGGATCGCCTGCTGCAAGCGGCGGAGGCAGGCGGTCGCATGGGCAGCGCGATCGAGATCCTGGTGCTCCAGGCGCTTGCATATCAGGCACAGGGCGACATCACCCGCGCGCTTGTGCCGCTGGAGCGTGCGCTGAGCCTGGCCGAGCCGGAGGGCTATGTGCGCATCTTTGTGGGCGAGGGCCGCCCGATGGCCGTACTCCTGGAACGGGTGCAGACGGAAGGCGGAACCCTGCGGCACTACACTGCCCAGCTGCTGGCTGCTTGCTCAGGGGAGATAGCTCATCCTACGGCGCCATCACCTCAGCCCTCAGTCCTCAGCCCTCAGCCCTGCGCCGAGCCGTTGAGCGAGCGTGAGCTGCACGTGCTCAGGCTGCTCCGGAGCGACCTGAGCGGCCCGGAGATTGCCCGTGAGCTCGTAGTGTCGCTGAGCACCCTGCGCACCCACACCCAGCACATCTACGCCAAGCTGGGGGTGAACAATCGCCGCGCCGCCGTCCACCGTGCCGCAGAGCTCGGCCTGTTGTAATCATCACCTCGCTCATCACATGTGATGATGACGCCTCAGCATATCTTCCTGCATCTTGTGATTGACTCAAAGCGGCGTAGGCGGCTTGCCCACGCCCGATCAATCACAGCAGGGAGCATACCCATGAACACGTACCGCATGAACGCCGTTATGGCAGGCGCCCTCTACTTCCTGGGGACGGTCTTTGGGGTTATGGGCGGGATCATTGGCGGCGACGTGCTTCTGTCGCTCATCTCCGGCACCCCGCTTCGCGGCGTGGATATGCTGAGCCTGGTTGCCGCCAACTCGTCTCGGCTGACGGGCGGCGCGTTTCTCACGCTCATGATGGGGATCGCGCTGGTGGGGATGACGGTGTTCCTCTACCCGGTGATCAGAAGAGACAGCGAAGAGCTAGCGCTGGGCATGCTGCTCTTCCGCGGGGCGATCGAGGGGACCTCGTATTTTATCTGGACTCTCGGCATCTTGACCATGATCGCACTTGGCAACGAGTACGTCGCCACCGGGGCTGACTCAGCCGCGTTGCGGTCCATGGGCACGGTCTTGTATCAATTCCTGGACATCGGCGGCGCGGTCGGTCCGATCGTGTTTCTGATCGGGGCGACGTGTCTCTACATCTCCTTCTACCGCACTCGGCTGATCCCGCGCTGGCTGACCGTCTGGGGCCTGATCGGCGTGGCGCCCTACATGGCGTATGCCCTGCTGCATCTCTTCCACATGGATAACGGGATCGGGTTCTATCTGCAGATGGTGCTGGCGCCACAGGAGATCGTGATGGGCCTCTGGCTGGTGATCAAGGGCTTCAACCCATCTGCCATCACCCCCGCGCCGGCCAGACAGCCCGCCGTTGGTGGATGCTAAGCGCGCACGTCAACACCTTCAGTCAACACCAACGTGTCTACCGGCGAGGCGCTGGCGCCGGTATCGTACCTTTGTATTGCGCAGGTAGCGCTCTCCATAGATCTTCCGGGGCGCTTGCCACCAGTGGCACCATCGCCGCCTTCAAGCCTCTCGGAAGATGTGCGGGGCTTATCATGGCACACAACCTCACCCCCCAACCCGATCCAGCTCAGCCCCCGATCTACCAGATCCGGCTCAAGGGCCACCTGGGCAGCCAGTGGACAGACTGGTTTGAGGGGCTCACCATCGCGTTGGAAGACGACGGCGACACGCTGCTAACCGGCCCGGTCGCCGACCAGGCTGCCCTGCACGGCCTGCTCAAAAAGGTGCGTGATGTTGGCCTGACCCTTATCTCGGTCAACCAGGTTTATCCTTCAGAAAAAGTGTAACCCCGATGATCCCTATGAGCGAGTAGCGCAAGCGTTATGTGATACGAGCTGCCCAATAACCCGGCGGCGGGCCGTATAATTGGCGCATGCCCCTGTCAATCTTAGCCACCAAGCTCTTCCCCCCGCCGCTGCGGGCGAGCCTCGTCCCCCGCCCCCACCTGATCGCGCGGCTGGACGCTGGCCTCGCCGCGGGCCACAGGCTGAGCCTCATCTCGGCCCCTGCCGGCTTCGGCAAGACCACGCTGGTGGCCAGCTGGCTCTCCGAAAGGATGAAGGATGAAGACAGGAAGACCGGGCAGTCTGACCCCTCATCCTTCATCCTTCATCCTTCATCCTTCGCGTGGCTCTCGCTCGACGCGGGCGACAGCGACCCGGCCCGCTTTCTGGCCTACCTGGTCGCGGCGCTACAGACGGCCGCCGCCCCGGTTGGCGCGGGACTGGTGGACCTGCTCCAGTCGCCGCAGCTGCCGCCGGTCGAGGCACTCCTGACCACCCTGCTCAATGACCTTGCCGCCCTCCCCGACCGGGTCGTCCTCGCCCTTGACGACTACCACGCACTCGACGCCCCGGCCGTCGACCAGGCCCTCACCTTCCTGGTCGAGCACCTGCCGCCGCAGCTGCACCTGGTGATCGTCACCCGCGAGGATCCTCGCCTCCCCCTCGCCCGCCTGCGCGCCCGTGACCAGCTGACCGAGCTGCGCGCGTCCGACCTGCGCTTCACCCCCGCCGAGGCCGCCACCTTCCTCACTCAGGTGATGGGGCTGACGCTCTCGGCGGACGAGATTGCCGCCCTGGAGGCCCGCACCGAGGGCTGGGTCGCCGGGCTCCAGCTGGCCGCCCTCTCGATGCAGGGGCGGGACGACATCGCCGGCTTCATCCAGGCCTTCGCCGGCAGCCACCGCTTCGTGCTCGACTACCTGATCGAAGAAGTCCTGGGGCTCCAGCCCGAGTCTATCCAGACCTTCCTGCTGCGCACCTCCATCCTCGACCGCCTATGTGGGCCCCTCTGCGATGCCGTCCTGCTCGACTCCGCTGCCTCCGGGCAGGAGACCCTGGAGCGTCTCGAACATACCAACCTGTTCATCGTCCCGCTGGACGACGAGCGGCGCTGGTACCGCTATCACCATCTCTTTGGCGAGCTCCTGCGCCAGCGGCTCGGGCAGAGCCTCGCATCGGGCGAGGTTGCTGCGCTGCATAGTCGCGCCAGCGCGTGGTGTGAGCAGAGTGGGCTGCTGTTTGAGGCCTTTCGCCACGCCGTCGCCGCCAATGATGTCGCGCGGGCCGCGCGCCTGATTGAGCGCAGGGAGATGGGCCTGCACATCCGCAGCGTGGCCATGCCCGTACTGGACTGGTTGGCCGCGCTGCCCGAGGCGGTGCTGGATGCCATGCCCGAGCTGCGCGTGCGCTCGGCCACGCTGGCGCTGATGACCGGGCAGACCAGCGGCGTGGAGGAGAAGCTCCAGGCGGCAGAGCGGGTGCTGCACGGTGTCGAGCATGACGAGCAGGTCGCGGATCTGCTTGGGCAGGTGGCCTGCGCCCGGGCCACGCTGGCGCTTACCCGCTACGACCCCGACACCATGATCGCCCAGGCTCAGCGCGCGCTGGAGCACCTCCGCCCTGACAACGTGTCGTTCCGCTTCACGGCGAGCTGGGCACTGTCTACGGCCCTGCGCTTCAAAGGCGACCGCGCCGGCGCCGCCCGTGCCTGCCAGGAGAGCATCGCCCTCAGCGAGCGATCGGGGGATGCCTTCTCCCAGATCCTGGCCATCCGCATCCTGGGCGATCTCCAGGAACTGGACGGCCAACTGCACCAGGCGGCCGCGACCTACCAGCGCATGCTGGAGCTCTCCGGCGAGCACCCCCAGCCGAACGCTGGGGAAGCGCACCTTGGGCTGGCCCGTATTTTTTACGAGTGGAACGACCTGGAGGCCGCCGAGCAGCACGGACAGCAGAGTCTGCGGCTGACGGGCTTGTACGACCGCGTGATCGACCGCTTTATCCTCAGCGAGGTGTTCCTGGCCCGCCTGAGGCTGGCCCGGGGCGATGTTGATACTGCAGCTGCAATGCTGGCCCAGACGGAGCAGACGGCGCGCCAGCGGGGCTTCACTTTGCGGCTGCCGGAGATTGCTGCCGCGCAAGTGCTGGTCCTGCTGCACAAGGGCCGCCTGGACGTCGCCGACAAGCTGGCGCAGCAGGACGAGCTCCCGCTCAGCCAGGCCCGCGTGCTGCTGGCGCAGGGCGACCCCTCCGCGGCGCTGGCGCTGCTGGCGCCCTTCTGCCGGCAGATGGAGGACCGCGGTTGGGCCGATGAACGGCTCAGGGCGATCGTGCTGCAGGCGCTTGCCCTGAACCTGAAGGGCGACAACGATACCGCGCTGCATGTGCTGGCCGAAGCCTTGGCCCTGGCCGAGCCGGAGGGTTTCATCCGCACCTTTGTGGACGAAGGCCCGCCGATGGCGGAGCTCCTGGGAAGGATGAGGGTGGAAGGCGGAAGGATGCAGGAGTATCTTCACACCTTGCTGGCCGCCTTTGGTCATGAGCACGAACGTCAGCACTCAGCACTCAGCCCTCAGCCTTTGCCCGAGCCGCTGAGCCAGCGCGAGTTGGAGGTGCTGCAGCTCATCGCCCAGGGCCTCTCCAACCAGGAGATCGCCGCGCGGCTCTTCCTCGCCCTGGACACGGTCAAAGGGCACACCCGCAGGATCTACGACAAGCTCCAGGCGCAGCGGCGCACCGAGGCGGTCGCCCGCGCCCGCGATCTGGGTCTCCTGTAGGCGCTCCGCCCCACACTTCCCCTCAATACCTCAAACAACACTCCGACCAACACCAACGTGTCTAGCGACGACACGCGGGCGCGGGTAGAGTAGCTGTGCATTGATCTCGGTCAGCCAGGTTCAGCCTTCAGAAGGGGAGCAGAAATGAACTCAGCCCAGAAGACCGCGAGGGCCTCTGGCTCCGCAAAAGCAACCTGGGGGAAGGCGTCAATGCTGGCCCTCGCGGGAGGCGCAGCCTTCTGGGCGGCTAACTTCGCGATCTCCCTCACCCCCATCGCTGCCGAGTATCGGGCTGCACTTTCAATTCCTTACGTTCCCATGCTTCTTGAAGCTTTGCTCGGTGGTCTGATCATCGGGATCTGCGTCAGCTACCCCTTGATTCGTTTCTTCGATAGCATCCCAACTACGAGCCCGGTTCTAAAATCCGCAATACTAAGCGTTGTCGTCCTGATCATCGTCACAATGCTCATCGAAGTCCCCGCAAAACTTCTCACGCCGACGAGTGATGCCTGGCGTTACTTCCTTATCGGCGGAATGTTCAACGCGCTGAGGATTCTCGCTCTTGGAGTAGGTATTGGCTATCTCTACGCCAGGCTCAATGGAGGCGCACACTCATGAAAGCGATTATATGCCCAGCATATGGGCCGCCCGAGGTCTTGAAGCTCGCAGACGTCCCGATGCCTACCCCCAGCACCGGCGAGATACGCATCCGCGTCCGCGCAACCGCAGTGACGTCGAGCGACTGCTACGTGCGTGGGCTCGATATGAACCCCCGCTATCACCTGCTGGCCCGCCTCGCCCTCGGGTGGCAGGCGCCACGGCAGCCAATCCTTGGCATGGTTCTCTCCGGAGAGATCGACGCCGTGGGGCCGGGCGTGACACGGTTCGCAGAAGGCGACCTGGTGTTCGGCTTTGACCGCCACCGCTTCGGCGCCTATGCAGGCTATGTGTGCTGGTCGCAGGAGGCGCTGCTCGCCTCCCGGCCGGCGAGCCTCACGCACGAGCAGGCGGCCGCGATCCCCTACGGCGGGCTGCTCGCGCTGCACTTCCTGCGGCGAGCCAAGGTTGCGACCGGGCAGCGCGTCCTGATCTACGGGGCCTCAGGCGCAGTCGGGACATCGGCGGTGCAACTTGCGGCCGCGTTCGGCGCCCACGTCACGGGGGTGTGCGGCTCCTCCAACGTTGAGCTCGTGCGCTCCCTGGGTGCCCTGCGCGTCATCGACTACATGCACGAGGATTTCTCGCTCGGATCTGACCGCTACGACGTCTTCTTCGATACCGTCGGGAGGCGCAAGAGCGCGAGCGCGCTGCGCAAGGCCGGGCGCGTACTTGCGCCGGGTGGGCGACGCATCTCGGTCGACGACGGCACGCCGAAGCTCGTGCGTGATGAGCTTGAGCTGCTGGCCGAGCTCGCCGCCTCCGGCAGCCTGCGGCCGATCATCGACCGGATCTATCCCCTCGAAGGCATCGTGGAGGCGCATCGCTATGTCAGCGGCGGCCACAAGCGGGGCAACGTGATCGTCACGGTTGACTGAATGAGGAGGAAGATCATGTCTCCCACGATCACCCATCATCTGACGCAGAGCAAGGCCGCCAGAATCACGGGCGGCTGCTACCTTGTCTACATCCTGGCCATGGTGCTCGCCGATGTGTTCGGGCATATCGGGCGGGGCGACGCGCAGCAGATCTACCAGGCGATCGCCACGAATCTCTGGTCGTTCCGCCTGGGCCTGGTCGTCGCGTTCCTGTCGGCGCTGCTCTTCCTCATGACCGCCTGGGGTCTCTACGTGCTGCTGCGGCCGGTCGACGAGAATCTGGCCCTGCTCTTCCTGCTGCTCAACGCGGTCGGTGTCGGCATCCAGTGTGCAAGCCAGCTGCCGCTGGTAGCCGCGCTGCTGCTGGGGGATGCGACCGGCGGCATGCAGGCCTACTCGGCGGCGCAGCGGGAGGGGCTGGCCTACCTGGCGATCAATACCTACCGGACGGGCTTCGTGACGGCCCAGCTCTTCTTCGGCACGTGGCTATTCCCGCTCGGCTACCTGGTCTACAGGTCCGGGTTCCTGCCACGGGCCCTGGGCGCCCTGCTGCTGCTCGACGGGGTCGCGGTCATGATCTGGTTCCTGCAGGCCCTGCTCCTGCCGGCCTATCACGCGATCAGCGTCCCCGGGCTCATCGTGAGCTTCGTTGCTGAGGTCGGGCTGGCATTGTGGCTCCTCGTCAAGGGCGTGACCGTGACCACCCGAACGAGCCTTGCCTTTCCCTGATACGCCTGGTTTGCCGCAGGTCGTGATGCCTTGCGTTCGTGGCAGCCTTGTCGCACCTGGGATGGCCTGGAGCGCCCACGAAAGCAACGCGGCGACCTGATGTCCATATCGGCGACGAGACGATGAGGGAGCCTAGCCGGATCAGATCGCGGTAAAGGTGACGTGCAGCACCTCGTGATACTCAGGGGCAACCTTCGGCGAGCGCTGCACCGACACGGCGGTGGTGGCGAGCAGGGGAATAGCCTGCCCCGATCTTGGCGACCAGCGTGACCGGGTCAAAGGTGAAGGTCTCCTCGGTCCTGGGCTTAGCCAGGAGCGCGACGCGAACCGTGGCGAGATCCTCATTGATCCTCGTGGTCAAGTGGATCGCCGCACTCTCTGCGCATAACAGAGTAGCAAACGAGGCAAAGGAAGCGGCCCCAACGGAGCCTGGCGAGGGGCCGCTTGTTTATCCGGTGTCGGGTTAAGAGCGCTGTAATGCGCGCTACCGCGCGCCAGAGCCCTTCTTGATGCGCTTTTTGGCATCAGAAAGGGCTCTGGCGCATGTTGTGAGCGTGGTTGCTCGCGCCCTGGAAAAGCGCCTATTCCGCACTACGATGCGCTCCAGCGCCGCCAGGCGCCCATAGCGCGCATTCTCGAACGTTAGGCATCTCAGGAAGTCGAACAGGTCTCGGATTTGTGGCGTTGGGGCCAGGAAAATGGTGCCCCAATGTGCAATGGGCGGATCTCCTCCCGTCGCTGCACGAGACGGTCTAGGTGGAAGCCGCCCACGGGCAGTGCCCGCACGCTGCGGGTCGTCGTCTTCTCAATCTTCCCGCACCTGGATCACGAGATGTTGTCGGAGAACACTATGGCCGACGCCGAAGGATGGGCAGTCGGCCTCACGTCACGCTCGTTGATGCCTGGGCCATGGTCCTGGCCTACACCGGACGTTAGCACAGTATGTGGCGGGCAAAGTCCTCCACGCCTCTCGTCAATGGCAGATTGCCACACCATTGCGCAGCGTCCGTGATCGCACTGACCCTATCCGCCGACCGCACTCTCCGGGTGCGACGTAAGCGATATGTTGCCTATGTCGGCCACCAGCGCCGTGATCGTCTGCCGCGCCGCTTCGAGCGCCCCGTCGCGGTTGCCCGAGTCCATCCCATTGCAGCTAATGAAGCTCACATCGGTGATCCCCAGGAACGTGAACATCGTCCGGAGATACGGCTCCTGGAAGTCGAGCGCCGCCAGCGGGCCGGAGTAGTCCGAGCCGCGGGTCGTGATCACCACCAGGCGCTTCCCCGCCACCAGGCCGCGCGGCCCATCGGGCGTGAACTTGAAGGTGCGCCCGGCCCGGACCACCTGGTCGATATAGCACTTGAGCAACGTGCCGACGCCGAAGTTGTGCATGGGCACGCCGATCACCACCAAGTTGGCGGCCAATAACTCGTCGATCAGCACATCTGATTCCCCGAGCACGGACTGCATAGCCGTCGTCCGCAGGTCAGACGGCGTAAAGTTGGCGGTGATCCATTGCTCATCCACCAGCGTCGGCGGCTGAGCGGCCAGGTCGCGATAGTGCACGACGCTATCGGGGAAGGCGCCTACATAGGCGTCGACGAACTCGCGAGAGAGCATGCGCGAACCTGAGTGGGCGGTGCGTGGACTGGAGTCGATGTGGAGGATGATCGTCACGGTAAGCTCCTGGCATGTGAGGAAGGTTGGGGCTGGCGGTAGCCATCCGGGATCGTCGGCTGATCGGAACGGGCGTTGGGTGGGGGGCGGTGCCACCCCCATACTCGATGACCGTCAGACAGCGTGCTGCTTCGCTGAGCTGTCGAAATGGGACCGTGACCATGTGATCAGGATTCAGGCCGGGTTCCTTAATCCTGGGGATATACATAAGTATAACAATATTTTTATATCATAACTCGTCTTTCATGTGAAAAGATTGTCATCGTGATGGATCTGCTTGGCGCCGGGCTCTCCCTTCCATCACCCGGCCGTCGGCCTGCCGCTAGGCGCCCGCGCCGGGGTGCTGCTGGAGTGGAATCATCTCGCAGAGGCCGAGGAGTTGCTCCAGCAGGCGCTGACCCTGGGCCACGCGGGCGGGATCCACGCGGTGGTGACCCGCAGCCAGACCTTGCTCGCGCGGCTGCGCCGGGCGCAAGGGGAGCCGGCCGCGGCGCAGGCGCTGCTTGACACCGCGGCGGCCCAGCTGCCGCAGGGTATCTCCCCGTGGGTGGAGGCCCTGCTGATTGCCGAGCAGGTCCAGCTGTGGCTGGATCAGGGCGCGACCGACGCGGCTGAACGCCTGCTCACGCGGCGTGGCGCCCTGGTCGGCACAAGCGCAGGGCATGAAGAGGCAGCGCTGCGCCTGGCCCAGGCGCGGCTCTGCTCCCGACAGGGGAACCTTCCGGCGGCGCGGGCGCTGGTCGATGCCGTGCTCGAAGCCGCTGAAGCCGATGGGCTCCAGGGGCGGGTGCTGGAGGCCCTCCTGCTGCGCGCGCCGCTGCATGTGGCGGCGGGCGATCCGCAGCCAGCCCGGCAAGACATGCAGCGGGCCCTGGCGATCGGCGCGCCTGAGGGCTACCTGCGCAGCTTCCTCGACGCCGGCCCCGAAGTCGCCACGCTCCTCCAAAGGATGAAGGATGAAGGATGAAGGAGGAGGGATGCAGCCGTACATCGCGCAGCTGCTGCGCGCATTCCCCGGCCGTGAGGTGAGCACTGTCGGATCAGAGCTTCACCCTTCATCCCTCATCCCTCGTCCTTTAGCAGAGCCCCTCACCGAGCGCGAGCAGGAGGTGCTGGCGCTGCTGCGCCGGAGCCTGACCTACCAGCAGATCGCCGATGAGCTCATGGTCAGCCTCAATACGGTCAGGCACCACGTCAAGGGCCTCTACGGGAAGCTCCAGGTCGTGAGCCGGGAGCAGGCCCTCGCGCGGGCGCAGACTCTCGATCTGCTGTAGGACCACTCCGACTCAACGAAGCTGATGGCACGTTGGCGGCGCCCCCAACCCCTTCCCGGCTGGTGGGGAGGGGGCGAGGCCGTGCGCCGAAATGACATTCCAGACTACATTCGAATGTGATCTCCCCGCGGAATGTGCCGGCTATCCTGGACTCACATCGCGCTGCTGGTTCAGCAGCAGCACGGCACAAGGAGCAGGAGGAAGCACATGGAAAGCGTGCGGCAGGCGCAACCAAACGGGGTTCGGGTGATGTGGCTGGCCGTGGGGCTGGCCCTGGTGGCAGCCCTCAGCTATGTGCTGATGGCCTTGCACATCCTCGGGGTGGGCGATCTGGCGACGGCCGAGACGCCCGCCACCATCGTCTTTGTGGCGGCCGGGTGCTACCTGGTGGGCGGGCTGCTGATCCTGCTGCGCTGGCGCTGGCTCTGGGTCGTCGGCGCGGTGATCAACGCCCTGGTGCTGTTTGTCTTCTTCCGCTTCTACCTCGATCGGCCGGCCGTGCTCTTCTCGCCGGGCGGGCTGACCTCCAAAGCCGCGCAGATCCTGCTCGAGCTGAGCCTGCTTTTCCTCATCGTCACCGAGTGGCGGCGGGCCCACCCGAGGCAGGACGCGGCCACGCAACAGCCCCGCGCGCTGTCGAGATAGCGCCCGCACCTACCAGGCGGACACGGCGATGAGTCACGAACCCACAGTGCAGTGGCAGTACGAGTTCCGGGTTGAGCGGCAGCTGGGGCCGGGGGTGGCCGCCCTCTTCCCGGAGCTGACCCTGGCCTACGACCAGCAGGAAACCGTGATGCGGGGCGCCCTGCCTGACCAGGCGGCGCTCCACGGCGTGCTGATGCGCATCCGTGACCTGGGGCTGACCCTGGTTGCCCTCCAGCGCGTTGCGGATGGGGTAGCGCCGGCAGCCGCCGGCGATCGTAGGGATGACGGTGAGACGACGACGATCCGTGATGGTGGACCCTAGACACGTGCGACGTGAAGTCGCCGACAGAACTGTCCTGCTGAGCACACTGCTCTGACAGGACCTGCTGTCCCATCAGCAGTACCCTACGAGGTAGTGCAGCGAGGTAACGAGCTGTGCGAAGCCCTCGGA